>NZ_JBFOCU010000024.1:0-248756 GCF_040907945.1 Aeromonas sp. s11
TAAATAGCTGTTCCGAATAGTAGATCACCGGAGGAAGGGAACTCAGTCCAGTTTGTGCGATCTGATTAGTCGCTAAACAAAACAAGCCACACCCAAAGGACTGAGTTGATGCCTATCCTACCACCTCTGCCACGACCACAACGGCGCCGCATTCACAAAATCATCCATGCCACCCGTGATAAAGGACATGCTCGTCGCTTGATGGCCATCTTGCTGTTACATGAAGGACGCACGATCACCGATGTTCATCACCTTACCGGCGCTGCGCGCTCGACCATCGGTCGTTGGCTTCGGTGGTATCGAGATGAAGGCATAGATGCGCTAGAAGCCTTACCGGCTGGCCGTGCCCCAGTCTTACCTATCGCCAAGATTGTCACCTTACTGGTGCTGCTCATGCAGTTTTCTCCGCAAGATTTTGGTTATCAGCGCAGCCGTTGGTGTACTGAACTATTGGCTATAAAAATCAATCGGTTAACAGGGCTCAATGTGGCAGCCTCCACGCTCCGCCGATGGTTACCTCGTATGGGCATTGTCTGGCGCAGGCCCGTGCCGACCTTGCGGATAAAAGACCCAGCCTATCAGGAAAAAATGGCGAATATCGACGCCGCGCTGGCCCGCTGTGATGCCGATAATCCGGTGTTTTATGAGGATGAAGTCGATATAGACCTCAATCCCAAATTAGGAGCCGACTGGATGTTCAGAGCGCAGCAAAAGCGGGTTGTCACACCGGGGCAGAATGCCAAGCATTATCTGGCAGGCGTTCTCCACGCAGGCAACGGAAGGGTACTTTACGTCAGCGGGATCAAGAAAAACTCATCGCTGTTTATTGCCATGCTGGAAAAGCTGCGCCACCACTACCGACGAGCCAAAACCATCACGTTGATCCTCGATAACTACATCATTCACAAAAGCAAACAGACCGAGCGATGGTTGAAGAAGAATCCCAAGTTCTGCCTGGTGTTCCAGCCAGTTTACAGCCCTTGGGTTAATCACATAGAACGGCTATGGCACAAGTTACATGAAACCATCACGCGCAATCATCAATGCAGAGGGATGGCAAACCTGCTGGCCCGAGTGAAACACTTCATGGATACCGTGTCTCCTTTCCCGGGGAATGGCTATGGCACAGCGAAGGTGTAGCACTATTGGGATCAGTTATTTAGGTTGGACATTAGTTTCGCATGCCAATAATCAATCTTGAAAGTCATAATTACATCCGTATATTTGTTTTAAATGATCGTTTTTAGTTCGTATATTAAAAAATTTGGGACATACACTTTTTTGTTTGAGGTGTATCACCACCAAGTCCCACGCTACCGCCCGTGGATTACAGCTTCCAATATGCTCCCTTGACCCGCGCTGGCAGCAACCCATCGCAGTTCAACAGGTTCTGGATGGCTATGGTAAGCCAAACGAAACCGCCGAAGCGAGCCTTAAAGTGACTTAACTATCAGAAATTAATCATTTTTTGAGTTTGATCAGCAAATGACGCCAAAGGCTGCATTTGTGGCCATGTTGGTTACTGGCGAGAAGGGGTGTGGATTGGGGCAACCTGCTGGTCGCCCCTTGTGCTTGCCATATCCGGCGTGTTTAGGGTTAGCCGTTATAGCCGTAGCAGCGCTTGAGCTCTTCGAAGTCGTAGTAGTGGCTGCCGCTCTGGTAGGGCTGACAGCCGGTTTTAAAGGCGATCTCCTTTTCGTTGTAGAGCATCTTGACCAGCAGCTGCCGCTGCCCGTTCTGATAGATATCCCACTGAATATTAGCGGTATAGGGGGAGACCCAGCCGCCGCGCCACTCGTTGTTCTGCTGGCTGAACAGCTGATCCGGGCTGGCCCCCTGACGGCTCCCTTCCAGCTTCATCAGGGCGGCGAGGGGGATAATGGCTTCGGCGTGGGCAAAGCGCAGGGTGGCCCGTCGGCTCTGCTCGCCCTCCACCACCTGACGCTGCACCTCGCCAAACAGGCCGTCGAGCAGCGGCTGGGCAATGGCGTAGGGGGCGCTCTGGTTGGCAAAGCTCGGCCCCTTCTCGTAGAAATCTTCCGCATCGGAGAGGTAGGAGAACCAGGCAGACTCTTCCGGGGTCAGGAATTGCTCCAGCGCCCAGGGTTCGCTGCCCTGTGCCTGCGCTTCGCGGATCATGCCGGGGCCGATGATAAAGAGGTTGTAGAGCATCAGGGCGGCATCCACTTCGTCGCGCACATAGGTCATGCCGCCATCTTTCGGGTTGACGGCGACAAACTCGACGCCGCCCGCCAGATAGTCGACAAAGCCCTTGCTGTAGATACGCTCCAGCATGCTGCGAGCCATCTCTTTGGTCTTGCTCAGGTTTTTAAGCTGATCCAGCGCCTTGGCCAGCTCGGGGGCCGGGGCGATTGCGGCATCTTCGTCACCGATAAAGCGCTGGTAGCTCTCATAGGCGGGCAGGTAGCGGGCGTAATCCCCCTCGGGCGTGGTCTTGTGGAAGTAGAGCTCGAACTTGTTGATCAGCTTTTTGTCGATCTTCGAGGGGTCATCCTGCGTGAGGTAGCACTGCGCCGAGTCGCTGACATAGTTCACGTCGCGCTTGAGGCTCTCCATAAAGTAGAAGGCGCTTTCGTTGGCCCTGTCCTTGCCCGAGGTGACCACCTTGATGCAGTGGGGCTCGCTGCTGTTGAGCAGGGTCGGCAGCCGCGCCGCCAGCCGGGTAGCGAGGTTGGCGTGCTCCTCCTTGCCCAGCGCCGAGAGCAGGCCATAGCCCAGTTTCTGGTTGGCGGCCGTCACCAGATCGACCTTGCCTCCCAGCCCCTCCCCGAGGGTAGTGAGCGCCCCCTGACGCTGCGCCTCTTCCCATACCAGCTTGGTCAGCACGTCATATTTCGGGCTGGAGAGGGAGCGCGAGCCGTGGCGCGCCACCATCTCGGTAAAAACCGGGCTGAACCCCTGGGGCGCTGGCTCGTAGCTCTCCGCCTGCTGCTGCGGGCTGTAGACCGCTTTGGTGCTGTATTGGTAGGCGGTTTTGCCCTGGCTGTCGGCAGACGATTCGTTCTCTGACTGGCAGCCGCCAAGCAAGACCAGCGAGACGGCCAAAGCCACATAAGAAGAGCGCGGGAAAGTCATGATGTTCCTTATCTATCCATATGAAAAATAAGTGAAAAACTCTATGGCTTGAAAATGACCGCGGGATGTCAGCCAGATGACAGGCTGATGACTTCTGATAAAGCAGTAAGCAAGGGGAGGGGAGAGAGGATGGCTATAGGGAGGGCAATAGAGGCTCAACCAACCACTGCGCCTATCACGGCTGAGTGGTCAGTGAGCTCGTTTAGGATGGGGCTTATTGTCTTACCTGCTGCCCCTTGGCGTTCTGCAGGGTGTGAAACAGGTAGTGATCGTCCCGATCGTAATAGACGGTAATGGTGTGGCGCTGGGTGTAGTCCGCCGCGACCCCGGCTACTGTCATCGGCACCAGGATCAGCTCCCCCAGCCCCATGGTCACGGCGCTCGCCGTGGCCTGGCCATTGCCGTCAGCGCGCTTGTGGATCTTGCCGAGCACGGTAAAGCGATCGCACCCCTTGACCTGCGGCGTATCCATATATTGGCCTTGTGTACAAGGCTGCGGTTCGCCCAACTCGGCACGGATATGTTCTCGGGGTTGTCCCTGTGTCAGGGTTTCGCGAAAGCGCCCCGAATAGTGATCGATGGCGGCGGCGCAGCCACCTAGCAGCAATGGCAGCGCGAGCAGCAGCGGATGAGAAATACATACAAGACGATTCATAAGGACAAGACTCCGTTATTGCGCCAGTGACGCGCTATCTTGGCCACGTCGCTCCGGCTCGCTGCGATGCAAAAAGGTGGTCAGGGTATCGCGCGGCGGCGTGATGCCACACTGCACCAGAATCCGCCCGATGGCTCCTCTGTGATAACCGCCATGAGTCACCAGATGGAGCAACATTTCATCGCGGCTCATCTGCCCCTTGTCACCATCGACAAAGCGAAACGAGAGCGGGGTTGCCCCCTCTTGCGGGCTCAGCGACGTGACGTAATCCACCAGCCAGTTATCCAGCTTGGTGACTGCGCCACGCAGTGCGGTGAGGGTCGGCGTCTCCGGGGTATTGGTGGCGGTAAAGCTGTGGCGTTCCCCCAGCAGATTGGCCTGGAAGATGGTATCGACCACATGGATATGGTTGAAGATCCTGAGGCTGGTGTGGTGTGCCTCGCCATATTGCTGCGCATCGAGTGTGGCGATCGCATCCAGCAGTTCGCCATCGGCCCAGCGTTTGTAGTGAAAGAGGGATTGCAGTGTCTTGTTACTCATCGCGTCCTTGCCCTTGTCGCTTCGTGAAGTGCGGCATGTTAGCCAAAATAGGCTCAATACGAAACCCATTCTGTTGCAGCTTTGGCCCCCGCCATGCAAAAGCCCCGAGATCTGGCGCTTTTGGGGAAACGCCTTTTACGGGAGATCTGCCTGTTTGATTGAAGAGACAGGCACTCACCAGCCAGTGCGCTAACGGCAGGCTGGATCTGCGGGACAAATCCTGCGATGGTGCGGGCAGTTATCCGCTTGTCCCGTTATCGAGTGAAAAGGAGTTTAGATGCGCATTGCCATGATTGGTCTGGGGGATATCGCCCAAAAAGCCTATCTGCCGCTGCTGGCGAGCGATGAGCGGGTCACCCCGCTGCTCTGCACCCGTAATCCAGCGGTGCTGGAGACGCTCGCCCTCCAGTATCGGGTCGCCGAGTGCTTTACCGATGTGGCGGCCATGCTGGCCAGCCGCCCCGACGCCGTGATGATCCACGCCGCCACCGCCGTCCATCGCGAGCTGGCCGAGCTGTGCCTGCGCGCAGGGATCCCCACCTTTGTCGACAAGCCCCTGTGCGACAATCTGGCCGAAGCCGAGGCGTTGGCCAACTTAGCCATCGCGCAAGATTGCGCCCTCTTTACCGGCTTTAACCGCCGCTATCTGCCCGCCATGGTCGAGGCGCGGGCCCAGCCGCTTACCGAGCTGAACTGGCAGAAACACCGCTTCGCCCTGCCCGGCAAGGCGCGGGATTTTATGTTCGATGACTTTATCCATGTGCTCGACAGCCTCTGCTTCTATGGCGGAGTGCCGGACGGCGACTTTCATGCGGTATTGCGACCGGATACGAAGGACCGCAGCCTGTTGGCCGGGGTCAGCGTCAGCTGGCAGAGTGGGGATCGCGCCATCAGCGGCAGCATGAACCGCAGCGCCGGGATCACCGAGGAGCGCATCGATGCCTACGGCGACAATCTCTCCCTGCACCTTGAGAACTGCACCCGCGGCAGCATCGCCCGCGACAAGCAGGCGCAGATGCTTAGCCCCAGCGACTGGCAGCCGGTGCTGGCCCAGCGCGGCTTTGCCGCCATGCTGGAGCACTGGTATCAGCAGATTGAATCGGGCAAGGCAGATAGCGAGCTGATCGCCTCCTACCTGCACGGTCATCGGCTGGCGGAGCAGCTGGTGGCGCTGGCTGACAAGCGGGGATAAGGCTGGCTGGCAGCCTGAGGGATATGAATTCGAGGTGCACGAAGATAGCGCACCAAACACAACGGGGGGCCGCAGTTGCGGCCCCCCGTTGTTATGGGATGAGATGCATGGGATCAGATGCACTTCACCGGCTTGGGCAGGCCGCCAATCTTGGTCGCCTGCTTGGCGGGCCCTTCCGGGAACAGCTTGTAGAGGTAGCGGCTGTTGCCCTTCTCGGGACCGTACTGCTTTTCCATCGCCTTGACCAGCGCGCGGATGGCGGGGGAGGTGTTGAACTCCAGATAGAAGGCGCGCACAAAGCGCACCACTTCCCAGTGCGGCTCCTCAAGCGTGATCCCCTCCTGCGCTGCCAGCACCAGCGCCAGCTCCTCGCTCCAGTCGTTGCTGTTGAGCAGATAGCCCTTGGCATCGGTCTCGATGAGTTGGCCGTTGAATTCCAGCTGATGTTTTTCGGACGCAGACATGAGGGCTCCTCGCTAATGGGGCTATCAGGATTGGGCGGGCATGGTAGCGCCTTGATCCCCGGTGAGCAACCGACTCTCGTTGGCCAGATGCAGCAGCTGATCCGCCAGCTCGCTGATCAGGTTGAGCTGCTGGGTCAGCATCAGCTGCTCCTCGCTGCTGTCCGGACTTATCACCGGACACTGACCGCCGATGGAGCTGGAGGGGTTGCCCGCCAGATGACCGGCGGCCTGCTCCAGGGTGTGGCAGATGTGGTGGCGCACCTCATCCAGCCCGCTGATGGCCTCCAGCTTGTCGCGATGGGCCCCCAGCGCCGAGATGTAGGAGAGCAGGGCGTGGTTGCGCCAGGTGAGGGTAAAGCAGAGATCGAGGAAGCGGCGGCGCTTTTGCGGCTCCACCAGCATGCTCTGCCAGGCGGTAGCCAGCTCGCTGTCCGCCAGATGGGCGCTCTTGCGCGCCACCCGATAGTCGATGGACTCGTCCCGCTGCTGCTTGAGGCTTGCCAGCACCGCCGATAGGTAGCGGGCGTTGGCCGAGAGCGAATTGGCGATCAGCGTCGGCAGCCGCTTGTACTGCCAGTCCGGCCAGAGCCAGGCCACCAGCCCGTAGGAGATCAGGCAGCCGAGCAGGGTATCGAGCAGCCGCGGCCCCAGAATGGCAAAGCCGATGCCATCGAGCAGGTTGAACGCCATCAGCACGTAGAGGGTGATAAAGCAGACCGCGGCGCTGTAGTTGTTGCGTACCTGAGTAAAGAAGAGGAAGGCGGCCAGCCCCATCACCACCAGCTGGACGTGCAGCTCGGGGAACAGCCAGAGCACCGGAATACCCACCAGAATACCAGCGAAGGTGCCGAGCATCCGCTGCACCAGTCGGCGGCGGGTGGCGCTGTAGCTGGGCTGGCAGACAAACAGCACGGTCAGCAAAATCCAGTAGCCCTTTTCCAGATCAAAGGCTTGCAGTATGCCGTAGCCGATCACCAGCCCGAGTGACAAACGCAGCGCATGGCGAAACACCATGGAGTGCAAGGTGAGGTGCTGCTTGAGTTGGGTCAGCAGTGGCAGGCGGGGCGGGCGCGCCAGCGCGGGCAGCTCCTGCTCCGGCTGCTCGGGGTTTTGCAACACTTCGGCGCTGCCCAGCAGCTGATTGATGCTGGCCAGATTGCGGCGCAGGAACTTCATCGGCGTCAGCAGGGTTTTCGGGTAGTGCTGCTTGAGATTGGTGAACTCCAGCTGATCGCCGAGGGCCTCCAGTGTCCAGTGGATGCGCTTGTTATGGGCGTAGGGCTTGTGCACCAGAATGGCGTAACCGAGCCGCTGGCACGCCTCGGAGAGTTGCAGGAACACCTCCTGAAATCCTTCCAGTACTATGCCCTGCTTGAGCTCCGCCTCCAGCCGGCTGTAGGGGTAGTGGCTGGAGGTGGCGCGCTCGTGAATCTCCAGCGCCAGCAGATATAGGCGCAGCAGGCTGGCAAGCTCGGGGCTCGCCGGATGGCGGCGGCTCAGGCGGGCGTTGAGGGCCGATTTGGTGAGGGTCAGCGCGCTCACCAGATTGATGTTGAGCTGGGCCAGATTGTGGCGAATGGCCTGGGCGCCGTGCTCGTCCGCCGGGAAGAAGCGGGATTTTTCCAGCAGGTAGCGGCCAAGGGCGAAGTAGCTCTGGGCCAGCTGCTCGTGCAGGGTCTTGTAGGGCAGCAGCCAGAGCCAGATAAACGAGACCAGCCCGTACCAGAGGGCGCCAGCGCCGAGGGCCAGCGGCTGGTAGAAGAGATCCGGCGCCTTGGCTGCCCCCAGCATGGTGTAGATGGCGATCAGCAGCGAGCCGAAGCTGATGGTGGCGTAGCGGGCACCGAGCGCCCCCACCATCACGAAGATAAAGGTGGAGCTGGCGAGCCCGATGGCAAACAGCCAGGGGGTGGGGTAGAGATACTGTACACACAGGGACGCGAACATGAAGCAGATAAGCGTCATGGCGAGATTTTTGAGGCGTCCCCACAGGCTGTCGTCGGTTTCGGCGATGGCACCTGCCACTACCCCGAGGGAGAGCAGTACGGTGAGCTGGATATTACCGGTGGCCAGGGTAAAGGCGAGCAGACCGAGAATGGCCAGCAGCACTTTGAGAGCGAAGTAGATGTGACTATCGGTCAGCAGTCGGCGCAGCAGGCCAGAGAGATCCATCGGCATGAGACAGGTGAAACCCTTGATCGAAACGAGAGCGAGATAGTAACTCGCCAAGCGCGAAGTGGCCCTGATCCNCCAAATCAGGGCCACTTCGCTTCATATCCTTGATTTACAACTTATCCTGACAGAAAGAGGAGCCAATAAAAACCCCGCCGAAGCGGGGTTTCTGATTAGTTGCGGTTGCCGCCAAGCAGGCTCAGCAAGCTCAGGAAGATGTTGTAGATGGAGACATACAGGGTGACGGTGGCGGAGATGTAGTTGGTCTCGCCGCCGCGCACGATCTGCTGGGTAGTCAGCAGGATGGCACCGGAGGAGAAGAGCATGAACATGGCGGACAGGGCCAGGCTCAGGGCGCTCATCTGCAGGAAGATGTTGGCAATCATGGCCACCAGCAGGACCCAGAAACCGACGAACAGCATGCCGCCGATGAAAGAGAGGTCACGCTTGGTGGTCAGGGCGTAGGCCGACAGACCAAAGAAGGTGAGCGCGGTGCCACCGAGGGCCGTCATCACGATCTCGCCACCACCATTGTTCATGTACATGTTGATGATGGGGCCCAGGCTATAGCCCAGCAGACCGGTCAGGGCGAAGGTGAAGACCAGCCCCATGCCGTTGTTACGATTCTTCTCGGTCAGGAACATCAGACCGTAGACACCGATCAGGAACACGGCCCAGTGCAGCGGCGGCATGTTCATCACGGTAGCGACCCCCGCCACCACGGCAGAGAAGCCCAGAGTGAGGGAGAGCAGCATATAGGTGTTACGCAGCACCTTGTTGGTATCGCGTACGGCACTTTGGGTGCCAGTGTAGATAGAACGGGTATCCATCTTGGGTGTCCTCTTGATGTCCGGGTGAGACGGCGAGCAGCCGCCTCGTGATCGCTGTTTGTTACTGCATGTTTACGCATTGTATGTAGAACAAATAGGGATGACGAGGAACAATTTCAAGCCACCTGCCATTTTGCTCCCGCACACTATCCCACAGGAAATATGTATTGCATATGAACAAGGGCTTAGCGTAGTATGCACGCCGTTCGGAGGGGTGGCAGAGCGGCTGAATGCACCGGTCTTGAAAACCGGCGATGGGCGACCATCCGTGGGTTCAAATCCCACCTCCTCCGCCATATTCAAAGAGAAAGCCCAAGCGATCCAATCGCTTGGGCTTTTTTGTATCTGCCGTATTTGGCATTTCAACGGACACGTCACATGGACGATAAAAATGGCTCGGGTTGTCCCTGAGCCATTTTCACCTTGAATGATGGCTAGATCCGCCCCTGATAGCGCAGGGGGAAGCGGCCCTGACTGTCGGGCTGGCCGAGGAAGGGGAGCCCCTGTTGCATCTGTGGCGGCAATTCTGGGCCCGGCTTCAAGGTGCCCTGGAACAGGTATTGGCCATTGGGTTGCAGCTCGAGGCGACCCATGGTCTGCACCGCATCGGAGCCCTGTTTGAGTTCGGCCACCAGTTTGGAGTCGAGGCAGGTGAGTTTCAGCTCAGGATCGGCCAGATCCAGCTTGCCCGCCGGGGTATCGGCACTGGCGCTGTACCAGTCGAGGTTGCCGTAGAGGTTGTCACACCAGGGGTTGCCCTGAGCAAACTGTTCCACTTTGAGCTGCAGCTGGCCGCTGACGGTGAGCGGGATCGGCAGGCGCATCGGCACCCGGCTCAGCAACCAGGGGGCCGGGGCGTTAAGGGTCAGATCCCGGCCGAAGGCGGCGCCATTCCAGCCGACAACGCCCTGACCATTGAGCCCGTTGCGATCGCCAAAGCGAATGGCCACTTCGGGGGCGAAGCGCAGCAGTGACCAGCCGTTGAGATCCCAGCGCAGCTGGTTCACCGATTCGCTGGCATATTGCAGTCGGGCAATCTGGCCATTCCAGAGGGTGCCGCTCACCCCTTCCAGTTTCAGCAGGTTGGCAACATTGGCAGGCAGCGGCAGATGGCGCGCCACCAGTGCCGCGGGCAGGGTGGCCAGCAGGAAGAGCAGATAGGTGGCCAGAAACAGGCTGGCAATCAGGATGCGTTTTTTCATTGTGGACGACTCAACTGCAAACGTCTGACCTTGACCAGACCCGGGGCCAGATCCTCGCGGGCGATCTCGATGATTTGAACCTGAATGCCGTGCTGCTCCACCAGCGTGGAGAGCCAGAGCAGCAAGTCATCGAACTGGACCGTATCGATCCACACTTGCAGCTCCTGCGCCTGGGGTTGCAGCCGGGCAATCTTGATCTTGTGGTTGAAGGCGGTGCGATTGACCACCCCTTCCAGGGTGCCGCTGGTGTCGATCTGGCGACCCGAGCCCCCCTGCATGGCCAGCACCTCTTCACCCTTCTCCTTGAGCCAGGCGAGGGTCTGCTGCTGGTTTTGCACCTGCCGCTCCCGCTCTGCGATGCGGTTGGCGATGGGCTGCCAGACGATCCAGTAGAAGAGACCGACCAGCAGCAGAACGCCGCCTGCGACCACCAGCCGCTGTTCCCGTGCTGTGATGCCGTGCCACCAGCTCTGCAATTTTTCCATCATGATGATTTACCCTTGAGCACCAGTGCGCCCTCTACCTTGCCCTCGGTGCTGCGCACCTCGCCTTGCTGTACCTCGAATTGCTTGCCGGCCAGCTCGCGGAACCGCTCGATCTCGGCAAAGCCGGGGGCGGTCACCTGCAGCCGCAGCTCGCGGCGACTGGCATCAAAGCGCATCACCTGTGGTTTCAGGCCGGGGACTTCGGCAAAGGTGGGGGCCAGCTCGGTGAGCATCAGCAGCACGCCGTTTTGCGGGGCTTGTCCCATCTGTTGCAGATGCTGGTTCATCTGGCTGCGCACGTTCACGATGCGGTTTTCACCCGGGAAGATGCGGGTATAGACGGCACGGATCTCCGCTTTCAGCGCCTTGTCCTGCTCGGTGAGCTGATAAAGCTGCACCCCGCGCTGGCCGAGGGCCACCAGCAGCAACAGACCCGCGGTGATGGCTACCTTGCGCCACTGCAACCAGTAGCGGGCATATTCGGTCTGCGGTCGGTAGGGACCGGTCAGCAGGTTGGCCCGGCAGATGAGGGCCCCTTTGGCCAGCAGCAGCATGGGGAGTTCGGGCTCCGCCGCCTGCCAGTTGGCGGTGGCAATGGCGGGTACCGGGGTGTGGCTGTGAATGGTAATCGGCTCGACTTCGGTTGCCAGCAAGATGGCTAGCAGCGGTTCGTCGGCGACGATCCCCTGACAGGGGCCCTGGCGTACCAGCCACTCGCTGCCGAGTTGCAGGGCAGACCAGCCATCAGCGGCCTGTGGCAGCGCCAGCACATCGGGCAGCAGTTGCAAGCTCTTGAGGCCAGCGGCATCGAGCCAGCCGAGCCACTCGCCCATCTTCTGCCGATCCACCGCCATCAGATCCACCTGCTGGCCCTCATGGGCCAGCACCACCAGATGGAGCTCGTCCACATCGGAGGCGATCTGCTCCTCCAGCAGGTAGGGGAGGGCCGCCGCCGACTGGCGGTTGTAGCGACCCGGCAGGGTGACGCGCCGGAAGATCAGATCGCTGCCCGGCACCAGGGTGACCACGGGGCGGCCACCGGCCCGCTCCTGCAGCTCGCCCAGGGCATCGGCCGAAGGCAGGGTGCCGGAGGCGATGATCTCCTGCTCCTGACCGGACCAGACCAGCCAGGCTACGGGTTGTTGTTTATTGGTCCCCAGTCGGATGACCAGACTTTCGCTCACGCATCTCTCTCCTGCGATACCGGTTTGCAAAGGGCTTTGTGCGCCCAGGCAACCGGTGCGCAGCCCGCAGGCTGCATCCAACATCTCTCGTACCCGCGGGCGATGGCCTGCAGGTGCGCTGTTTATTCGGCGCCGCTACTGAGGCGGCGCAGCATCACCAGTTTATTGTCCTTGCCCCGCTGGAACAGGGTTTCGAGCCAGGCCCGGTTATCGCCGACCTCGGCCACGACTCGGGCTTCGAAGAAGTCGCTCTTGACCACCAGCGCCTCTTTCAGTCCTTTCACCGAATCGACCGGAGCAAGCATGTCTGTCATCAGCTTGCTCTCTTTCCACCCCTTCTGTGGCCGCTCGTTCAGCACCCGCTTGGCGTCATCCAGCCCGATAGTGCCCAGATAGAGGGCGACCAGCAGCTCGGGGCGCTGGGGGGCAAGGGTATTGATATTGATCTTCAACTTGTCGTTGGGCAGGGTGCAGACATAGGGGGCCAGTTTGGCATAGACCCGGGCAGTCACCCCGCGCACCGCCCTCAGCTCATCCTTGCCCAGCATCCACTGGTTGGCGGTCAGATAGGGTGGCTTGAGCCCCTCGTAATAGGCGTCCTCTGCGCCAAGGCTGGAGACCAGCACCGTATCCTTGTCAGTCCAGTCACGGATGGCGTCGGTGAGCTGGGCCGCCTCGTAATCATCCATCGCCAGCTGCTTGAGCAGTTCGCGAAACACCTGCACCGGATAGGGCTGCTGCGCCAGCTCCTCGCCGCTCCCCGCCTTGGAGGCCACGCTCAGGCTGTTGAGGTTGAAGCAGGATTGCAGGTCGGTCACCTCGCCCTTGAGCTGGCCATCGTCCACCGGAAACACAGTGTTCTTGCGGGCCCAGTTCTGGCTGAGGTTGACCACCTCGGGGTTGTCCTTGAAATCCTGCGTCAGCACCTTGCTTACCAGCGCTTCTGCCGAGAGGGCATACCACCATGCCTGTTTGCCGGTGGTGATGTTGGCGGTGCGGCGCAGCTCAAGCTGCAGGCGGCCGCTCATATTGCTGGCGATGATCACCATCACCGAGAGGATCAGCAGCACCACCAGCAGCGCCATGCCGCGCTGGCGACCGGGAGCGGCGAGATTAGCCCGCATTGGCGCCCCCTCCGTTCTGGCTGTCACCATTACCGCCATTGGTATTGCCGTTGCCGCCGTTGCTCCCGTTATTGCTGTTGCTGCCACCCCCTTGGTCGGGATTGCTGCTCTGGCTGTTCTCTTCGGCGCGCTGGCCACCGGCACCAATCAGGAATTGACGGCGAATGGTGCCGTAATCTTCCAGATCCAGCTCCACTGCCAGCCCGTGGGGCAGTACGCTGCGCTGGGTCCACTCCTCTTTCCAGTTGCCCTTGTCGAAGAAGTAGAGGCGAAACGCCGTGACTCCCGCCAGCACCGGCTGGATGCGCGGCTCGGTGCCGATCACCGGATCCGGATAGAGGTAGCTCAGGCGCTCCAGCTTCTGATCCTTAAGGCGCCAGCCGACCCGTTGCAGATGGGAGCGAGGCAGCATGCCGTCTGGGTTGAGCCAGCCGCTGCGCATAAAAGCCATACCCCAGTCATCGCTCTGCTGGCCGAAACGGGAGGCCGCCAGCAGCACCTTGTTGTTCTCTCCCTCGATGCGGCCGCTGCGCGGCACCATCTGGGTGACGTCTCGCTCCAGCAGGGTGAAGGCGAGCTGCAATTCGTTGAGGCGAGCCTCCTTGCGCTTGGCCACCTCGTCGCTGGTGAGCACCCCCTGCAGCACCTGATAAGCGCCCATGCTGAGAGTGGCGAAGATGGCGATGGCCACCAGCATTTCGAGCAGGGTGAAACCTGCGTGACGGACGGGGCGAGGCGTGCGGGCGGATAGCTGGGTCATCGGCTGATATAGGTCCGCATCATGGCGACCGGGTTCTCGGCCTTGGCCTCGGTACGCACTTCCATATCGAGTGCCCGGAAGTTGTTGTCGGCGGTGGCAACGCCGCGATAGCGCCAGTACCAGGTGCTGCCCGCCATCTGCTCATCCCCTTCCACCCAGCTGTCGCCGGGCCACTTGTTCTCGAGCTTCTGTTGCACCAACTGGTTCTCCACCACCCAGGTGGCGAGTGTCTTCTGCTCCAGATAGTTGAGGGCCGAGAGGTGTTCGCTGGCGGTTTTCATTACCGCGAGACCCGCGATGGCAAAGACCGCCAGCGCCACCATCACTTCGAGTAAGGTCATACCGCGGGCTTTCATTCGCTCACCTCTTCATCTTCATCGCCGGTGAGCAGGGTGAGGCGGCCGAACTCGTCCCCCTTGACGATGCGGGTGTAGCGGGCATCCTCATCCTGCTGGGTGAAGGTGAGCACGAACGGGCTCAGCTCGCCGCCCGGGAAGATCAGCAGCTGTGGTGTGCGCTCCTTCTCGTCGCGCTTCTGTTCGGTTTTCTCGTCGGAGTCCGGCTGCCAGCCAAAGCCTTCCAGCTCCAGTGTCAGCGTCATGTTCTCGGCCAGTTGCACCGGCCCAAGTTGCTTGTCGCCAGTCAGGGCCAGCCACTTGCGATCCTTGGCCTGACGCTGCATAAACTGCCAGCCGTTATCCTCGATACGAATGCCCACCAGCCGACCATCCATCACCGCATACTCCTGCGCCAGCTGCAGCGTCGCCATCAGGCGGCGCGCCTGCTTGTCCAGCTCCCGATCTCCTTTGGCTCCTCCCATGCTGAGGGTGACGGCGGTGGCCACCAGCCCCATCAGCATGGCAACGAGCAGCACCTCCAGCAGGGTAAAGCCGGATTGACGATGAAAGGAGAGAGAGCGCTTCATGCAGTCAGCTCACAAGGAGTGCGGTGGCGACATATCACTTATTGGAAATCCTTCAGGTTCCAGTTGCCGATGTCATCATCGGTACCGGCTTCACCATCCAGACCCATGGAGAAGATGTCGATCTTGCCGAACTGGCCCGGGCTCAGCAGCTGGTACGGGTTGCCCCAGGGATCTTGCGGCAGGCGTTTAATGTAGCCGCCATCGCGGTAGCTGCGCGGCGCCGGATCGATAGAAGGCTTGGTCACCAGCGCGTCCAGACCCTGTTCTGTGGTCGGGTAGCGGTTGTTGTCCAGCTTGTACATGTCGAGGGCGTTTTCCAGCGCCACGATATCGGAGACCGCTTTCTGCTGGTCAGCCTTCTCCTTGTTGCCCATCAGGTTGGGCACCACCAGACTGGCCAGAATGCCGAGGATCACGATGACCACCATGACTTCCAGCAGGGTAAAACCGGATTGACGACGTTTGTTCATGAGTTGCTCCGTAACGAATGAGATGGGATGGCCCATCAGAGAGTGATCACTGGGTGGGTTCGACGGGCCGCCAGCGGGGCTATCGAACGCCGGAAACTTACATATTCACCATATTGTTGAGCTCGAGCGAATTGACTGCAGGATCGACCGAAGTCATCTGCACGCCAGCATCATAAATTCACCATGTTGTTCAGTTCGAGGATCGGCTGCAGGATCGACATCACGATAAACAGCACCACCCCGGCCATGGAGACCACCAGCATGGGTTCGAACACCCCGAGGGCGATATTGACCTGGGATTCAAACTCCCGATCCTGGTTGTCTGCCGCCCGCTCCAGCATGCTGTCGAGTTCGCCGCTCTGCTCGCCGGAGGCGATCATGTGCAGCATCATGGGCGGGAAAATCTTGGTCTCGGTCAGCGACTTGCGCAGACTGGTCCCCTCGCGCACCCGTTCGGCGGCCTCGAGAATGCGCATTCTGGCAAAGTCGTTGGAGAGCACTTCGCCGGAGATCTTCATCCCCTCCAGCAGCGGCACCGCACTGGCATTGAGGATGCTTAACGTGCGAGCGAAGCGGGCGGTGTTGAGACCACGGCTGACACGGCCAATCACCGGCAGGCCGAGCAGCACCTGATGCCAGCGTCGGCGACGCTTTTCATCGGTGAGCCACCAGCGCCAGACAAAGCTGCCAAGGAATATCAGCAGCAGGAACCAGAGGCCGTAGGCCTGCATCAGTTCGCTGGTACCGATGAGAAAGCGGGTGGTGCCCGGCAACTGCTGGCCCATGTGTTCAAACTGGGCCACCACCTTGGGTACCACCGCGGTAAGCAGGATCGAGATAACCCCAATGGCGACGCAGGTGAGCACTATGGGGTAGATCATCGCCTGCAGCAGCTTGGTACGCATATGCTGGCGCTGCTCGGTGTAGTCGGCGAGGCGGTTGAGCACTTTCTCCAGATGACCCGACTTTTCACCGGCCGCCACCATGGAGCGAAACAGCTGGTCGAACACATGGGGAAAAGCCCCCAGCGAGTCGGCCAGCGAATAGCCTTCCACCACCTTGCTGCGCACGGTCGCCACCAGAGAGCGCAAGTGGGCCTTTTCGCACTGCTCGGCTACAGCTTTGAGCGCCTCTTCGATGGTGAGACCGGCCCCCACCAGGGTCGCCAGCTGGCGAGTGATCAGGGCCAGCTCGGCAGTGCTGGCACCGCGCCGAAACAGGGCGAAGCGGGTCGCTTCCCGTTTCGCCTTCTCGGTGGTCTCGTTCACCTCGAGGGGAGTGAGCCCCTGCTCGCGCAGCAACTGGCGTACCTGACGGGCGGAATCCCCCTCCATCACGCCGCTCTTGCTGCGCCCCTTGTTGTCGAGGGCCTTGTATTCGAATGCCGCCATCTCAATCTTCCCGGGTCACGCGCAGCACCTCTTCGAGGCTGGTTTGCCCCTTGAGCACCTTGTCGATGCCGTCACGGCGGATGCTGGGGGTGTGGCCGCGGATCAGCCGCTCGATGGCGAGCTCGCCGCTGGCACTGTGAATGGCTTCACGCACAGCTTCGTCGATCACCACCAGCTCGTGGATACCGGTCCGGCCACGGTAGCCGGTGTGGTTGCACAGCTCGCACCCGACCGGACGCCACACCTGCTGATCGGGAGCCAGCTCGATGCCCATGGCGAGGCGCTCCTGCTCGGTGATGGGACGCGGGGCGCGGCAATCGGGGCAGAGGGTGCGCACCAGCCGCTGGGCCAGTACCGCCAGCAAGGACGAGGAGAGCAGGAAGGGCTCGATCCCCATGTCCCGCATCCGGGTGATAGCGCCGATGGCGGTGTTGGTGTGCAGGGTCGACATCACCAGGTGACCGGTCAGCGACGCCTGTACCGCGATCTGGGCGGTTTCCAGATCTCGAATTTCCCCCACCATCACCACATCCGGATCCTGACGCAGGATGGCGCGCAGGCCGCGGGCGAAGGTCATGTCCACCTTGGTGTTGACCTGGGTCTGGCCCACCCCTTCGAGGTCATATTCGATGGGATCTTCCACCGTCAGGATGTTGCGATCCCGCGAGTTGATTTCAGACAGCGCCGCATAGAGGGTGGTGGATTTACCGGAACCGGTCGGGCCGGTGACCAGAATAATGCCGTGGGGCTTGCGAATAAGCTCGCTGATGATGGTGCGGTTGGCCGCGGTCATCCCCAGCTGCTTGAGCTCGAGGCGCACGTTGTTTTTGTCGAGCAGACGCAATACCACCCGCTCGCCGTAGCTGGACGGCATGGTGGACACCCGCACGTCGACGGCGCGGCCGCCGATACGCAACGAGATACGGCCATCCTGCGGTACCCGCTTCTCGGCGATATCCATTCGTGACATGACCTTGATCCGCGAGACCAGCAGTGATGCCAGCTTGCGATGGGGGCGCAGGATCTCCCGCAGTACCCCGTCGATGCGAAAACGAATGACCAGTGCCCGCTCGAAGGTCTCGATATGGATATCGGAGGCCTCCTCCTTGATCGCCTCGCTCAACATGGCGTTGATGAGGCGAATGATGGGGGCGTCGTCATCGGCATCCAGCAGATCTTCACTTTGCGGCAGCTCTTCGGCCAAGGCGAAGAAGTCCATCTCGTTGCCGAGATCTTCCATCAGCTGGCGCGCCTCGGAGGAGTCGCGCTGGT
The DNA here is from genome assembly GCF_040907945.1 of Aeromonas sp. s11. Taxonomy (NCBI): domain Bacteria; kingdom Pseudomonadati; phylum Pseudomonadota; class Gammaproteobacteria; order Aeromonadales; family Aeromonadaceae; genus Aeromonas; species Aeromonas sp. s11. Next base: position 17,763 of record NZ_JBFOCU010000024.1, read on the forward strand.
AGTGGGCCATCAGCAGCTCTTCGAAGGCCTCGTTGTCGAGCTGCTCCACCGCGAAGCTGCAACCCGCGACCCGCCGCACCTCGAGCAGGGCCTGCGGGGTGACACCGGGGCGGCACTGCAGCACGGGGGCGCCCTCCCGCTCAATCAGGATCACCCCGAAATTGCGGGCAAAGACAAAGGGGAGCTCGGGCAGTGGCGCAGGCCCGGCGCTTCCATCCAGATGGTAGGCACTCATCAGGGCTTACTCTGCACAAACGGGGTGGTGGTCTCGACAGTGTTCTGCTGTCTGCTCCGCATTTCGTTGATCTGCTTCTGGATCTCTTTTTGCAGCTCGGGCGACACCATCACATCCTGGCCATAGGCAGGCAATACCTGACGGGCGGGGGAGGTGAGATACCCCTCCTGCGAGGCGGCATTGAGCTGCTCGGCGCGGAACAGGCTGTATTTGTTGCTGGAGACACCGGTATAGACGTCCGCATCACGCAAGATGGTCGGCCGGATAAAGACCATCAGGTTGCGCTTGGAGGTGGTGTTGGAGGTGGAGCGGAACAGATAGCCCAGCACCGGGATATCGCCAAGCAGCGGCACCTTGGAGACCTGCTCCTTGGTCTGTTCGTCCATCAAACCGCCCAGCACCACGGTTTCGCCGCTTTTGACCAGCACCGCATTCTTGACGGTACGGGTATCGAAAGTGGGGCCAAGGTTGGCAGTACCGGTCGCCTGGGTCTGGGCGACGCTGGAGACCTCCTGCTCGATATTGAGCAGCACCGAATCCCCTTCGTTGATCTGCGGGGTTACCACCAGCTTGGTGCCCACCGTCTTGCGCTCGATGGTGTTGAACACTTGATCGCTGGTGGTGGAGCTTTGCGAACCGCTCTGGACCGGGACCTCCTGACCGACGTTGAAGGAGGCCTCCTTATTGTCCATGGTGACGATACTCGGGGTAGAGAGAATATCGTTCTTGGTATTGGAGGCCAGCGCCGTGGCCAGCATGGCCCAGTCGCCGTGATAGAAACCGGCGGCCATGCCGTTGAACTCTTTCAGCAGACCGGCAGCGGTGTCGGTCTTGCCATTCTGGTAATCCTTGCCCGCCGCAATGGCGCTGCCGAGGGGCAGACCGGAGTTGGTGAACTGGGTGCCGCCGCCGTTGGCATTGCCCCACTGGACGCCGAGGGTGAGGCCGTCGCCATCCTGCATCTCAACGATGATCGCCTCCACCAGCACCTGGGCGCGGCGGATATCGAGCTTGGCCACCACTTGCTCCAGTTCGGACATCACGTCCGGCTGGGCGGTGATGACCAGCGCATTGGTGGTCTCGTCAGCGGAGATGGCCAGCTTGCCACCGCCGATGCTGGCGCCACCTGTGGTTGCGCCGCCGCCCTTCTTGTCGGCCTCGATGCTGGAGCTGACCCCCTTGAGCACCTCGACCATGTCCTTGGCCTTGCCATATTTGAGGTAAAAGACCCGGGTGTTGCCCTGGCTTTGCAGGTCGCGGTCGAGCTGGCGCACCATCTGGATGATGCGGGCACGCGCTTTGGGCTCACCACTCACTACCACAGAGTTGGTGCGCTCGTCGGCCACCACCTTGGGGGAGAGCAGCAGGGAGGCGGTGCCGCCCTGGGGGTTGCCATCCTTGTTGAGGTTGGTCACCAGCCGCACCATTTCCCCCGCCGAGGCGAACTTGAGCTTGATGATGTCCACATCCTGATCGCCTGCGCGGTCGACCCGGTTCACCACTTCCACCAGGCGGTTGACCACGGCGGCTCGGCCGGTGATCAGCAGCACGTTGGAGGGCTCGTAGTGCACCACGTTGCCACCACCGGCGTTGTCGTTGAGCTGGCGCAGCAACGGCGCCAGTTCGCGGACCGAGACGTTGCGTACCGGCACGACTCTGGTCACCATCTCGTCGCCCATGCCCGGGTTGCTGCCATCCACCACCGGAATGGCGGAGGTCTTGGCATCCCGCGAGCGCAGCACCTTGAGCACCCCGTTGTCCATCGGCACCACGGCAAAGCCGTAGACGTCGAGCACGCTCAGGAAGAACTGGTAGTACTGCTCCTCATTGAGCAGGTCGTAGCTGCGCACGTTGATCTTGCCGCGCACCGATGGCTCTATGATGATGGTTTTATTGAGGTTCTTGCCCACCGTATTGATGAACTCTTCAATGTCGGCGTTCTTGAAACTGGCAGAGTATTCGGTGGCCCAGGCTGAGCCCGCCATCATCAGTGCCGCTGCGATAGTGGCCAGACGCCAGCTTTTCCCTTTAGTGGTCATTATTGGTACGACTCCAAATCATTATTCTGACAAGCGCACATAGATGTCGAACTGTTCGCCCTGTCGCTCGACGGTCACTGTCATTTCCGTTGCGCCAGCCATCTGCTGCATCGCCTGCATGGCTTGCATGTTGTCCCGTAAATCCAGCCCGTTGATGCTGATGGCCAGGTCATTGGCCTGCAGCCCGCTCTGGTTGAAAAACTCAGGATTGCTGCCCGGGTTGAGGCGATAGCCGGTCATGCGGCCATCCACCTGAACCGGTGAAATATTGAGGTAATCGGTGATCTTGCCCGGATCGGCCATCAGCTCGCTGCGCAGGGAGTCAAGGGGGGCGGCGTTGGTCTGCGGCAGCGGCTTGCCATACTCCTCGCCATCCAGCATCAGGGTCTCGTCGCGGCCATCCCGCTCGATGATCACCCGATCCGGATAGACCTGCCGGATCCGCGCCTGGGTGCCGTCAATCATGTCACCGACCCCGTAGGAGTTCTGGATGCCGGACATGGCGATGATGGCGATCGATTTGGCGGGATCCGAGCTGGCCAGCACCCCGTTGAGCTGGGCATTGAGCTGGGTACGCGGCGCATTGGCGGCCACGGCGGCTTTGGCTTGCGCCTTGGGGATCGCCTTGCCAAACAGCGCCAGTCGGCTTACCTCGCCCAGTTCAAGGCGCGGGTTGCTCTGGCCGCTGACCGCCACTGCGGAGGGTTGCCACGGTTGGCTGGTTTGCGGGCTTGCCAGGGTGAGCAGACGCCAGGTGAGGGCTGCGCTCTGCTGGGCCAGCATGATCAGCAGCGCCAGAAAGGCCACCTGGGTGACTCTGGTCATGGGAAGCCGCCGGCACTGGGCCAGCAGCATGGTCAAGATGTCATCCCTGAATCGTAGCGTCATATTAATCAACAAATTCCAGGCTCTGGGGCGGCTGCGTATTGTGTACGGCCAGTTGCTGTGACACAACGGGTCGGAGCGCGCCAAACCCTAAAAATGGATATTTCATCACACCGTAAACCTTTGAATGCTCACAAAAGTGGCACTCAGGTGAGGTGCATCCTGCTTGCCAGCGAACATCAGGGTACGGTACGTACTCACCCTCGCCAATCCTGCAGCGCCTTGAGGGTCACGCTCTGTCCGGCGACCTGCAGCACTATGTATTGCTGGTCGATGGTAGCGAGCACGACTCCCGGGGCGATTTCGCTCCCCTCCCGGTATTCCCGGCCATTGAGCACCACGGCCCGCTTGGCGGGGTTGGAGGAGAATACATGAGAGCCATAGCTCAGTTGCGGTACCTGCTGGCGCACCGATTGGGGTGCCGAGCCCAGCGCCATCAACTGGGCCGGTTGCACGTTGTTCTGGCCGGTGGGGTGTGGCGTCTCCTGCAATGGGGTTTCATTGAGGGCTTTCATCAGCTGCTCGGCCAGACTCAGCGCGGGGGTATTCCCCTGACTGGTTCCTTCGTTTTTGGCCACTGCTCTGGGTTGGACCACCGGCTCCGGCAGGGGCGGGGGTAGCGGACGGGTCACCATCGCCTTGGGTTCGACCCGCACGAAGGGTGGAGTGATCACCTCTTTCACCTCCACCTTCTCCTCGATGGGGCGCAGGTGGAGCAGATGCCAGCCATAGTTGGCGCCCGCCCCCAGCAACAGGGCCAGGGGGGCCAGCAGCCAGCCGATGCGGTGTGGGCTGCGCTCCTCTTCCCGGGGCATGGGCAAGCCCATGGCCGGAATATGGGCGGAGAGTTGCGGTTGCTGCGCACGGCGCAGCGCCTTGAGCAGGGTAGACATCAGGAGGCCTCCTCCAGTCTGGGCATGGGTTCACCGGAGAGGGCGTTGAGACGCAGCAGGGTGTTGCTGCCCGCGATGCCATCAGGGGTCAGCCCCTGATCCCGCTGGAACTGCTGCAGCTTGCTTTTGAGCTCGCCATCGAAACGGCGCACCTTGCGCTCGGGTTGTTGCAACGCACGGCTGAGGGCATTGTCGAGCCACTGGATCTGGGTCTGACCGGCATTGCTGGCGATCAGGCTGACGCCCCCTTTCGGCATGCGCCAGAGCAGGGTGTAGCTGCCGCCCCAGTTGTCGCTGAGCCACTGGCGATCCACCTGCCAGCTCTGGTCACCTATCATCAGGCTGGCCTTGTTCGGCCCCAGATTGACCAGGGTCGCATAGTAGAGGCCGCCAGTCTGGTCAGTGAGCGTGATCATGGCGGGATACTGCAGGGCGCGCAGCTCGTCGAGGCTTGCCTCTCCCTCCTGACAGCGCAGACCGGCACGGGGCGCGTTATCGCAGGTTGCCTCGAACGGTTCTGGTTCATAACCCCAGACCCGATAGAGATTCTGCATGGCGCTGTCGGAGTCGATGGCCTGATTGATTGCCTCGGTCAGCTGCTCCTGCTGCTCGGCGGTCTCGTCGATGGTGACCGGCACCTCGACCTTGACTACCGGACGGGTGGGGAACACGCCGAAAAATTGCCAGCCCCACCAGCCTGTGGCCACCAGCAGGGCGCCTGCCAGCATCACCATCAGACCGGAGACCCAGCTTCCTTCGTCCCGCACGCCATTGACCTCGAAGGCGGCCTGGCTGATATCGCGGTGGACAATCTTGTAGCTGCCACGGGCGAAGGCGGCGATCAGGGCGCGGTCGCAGATGAGATTGATGAAACGGGGGATGCCGCCACTCAGGCGATGGAGCGTCTTGATGGCGCGCGGGGTGAAGATGGGTTGCACACACCCCGCCACTTGCAGCCGGAAGCGGATGTAAGCATCCACATCGCTGTGGGAGAGCGGCAGCAGGTGATAGCGGGCGGTAATGCGCTGGGCCAGCTGGCGCAGCAGGGGTTGGCGCAGCATCTCTTGCAGCTCTGGCTGACCGATCAGCACCACCTGCAGCAGTTTTCGTTCGTCGGTTTCGAGGTTGGTGAGCAGACGCAGCTGCTCCAGCACGCCGGGCTGCAGGTGCTGCGCCTCATCCACCAGTACCACGCTGCGCTTGCCTGCCGCCAGGTTGGCCAGCAGGTGATCGCGAATAAGGTCGAATAGCCGCTTGATCCCGGCATCTTCGAGATAGGTGAGTTGAAACTCGTCACAGATGGCGGCCAGCAGATCCCGTTCGGTCAGAGAGGGGTTGAGGATATAGGCGATCTCGGTCTCGGCGGGGAGCTGTTGCAGCAGGCAGCGGGAGACGGTGGTTTTGCCGGTGCCCACTTCGCCGGTCAGCAGCACAAAGCCGCCGCCATCCTGCAATCCATAGTTGAGATGAGCAAGGGCTTCGCCGTGGCGCTCGCTCATATAGAGGTACTTGGGATTGGGCGAGATGGAAAACGGGTGTTCCGAAAGGCCGAAGAACTGTGTGTACATGAGGGTATTCTTTTGTAGCCGACGACAGATGAAAAATGTCTCCGGATGATAGCAAACCTCGCTTTCATTGGAAGCCATCATTGGTGCCGGAGGGCAAATTGCGGCCTTTTCCTGCCATCTTGTGATCCCGGTTGCGTCATTGGCACGAATCCGGATCACAAAATGACAAAAAACAGCTGTAAATAAAGGGAAATATCAATATGGGCGCGGCGTGGCAAAGGCCGTCAGCATGGTGCTGAATCGGCGATGGTCAGACTTGTTTGTGTACACTTTATGACACCGGTTGCCCTGTCAGCCATCAGGGCAAGCTGGTCAGCATGTAATTGCTCAGTGGTGATCCTGAAACTGCGCGGCAATCTCCCTGAACTGCGCTTCGCAGGCGAGAAACGCCGCGACAATGCCGGGATCAAAATGGCTGCCGCTCCCCTTCACGATGATCTCCTTCGCTTCCTCATGGCTGAAAGCAGGTTTGTAGACCCGTTTCGAGATGAGAGCATCGTAGACATCCGCTACCGCCATCAAGCGCCCGGAGAGGGGAATCGCCTCACCCGCCAGCCCAGCCGGATAGCCGCTGCCATCCCACTTTTCGTGGTGGGTGAGGGAGATCTCCCGGGCCAGTCGCAAGAAGGAGTTGGAGCCCAGCTGCGCCTCGGCACTCGCCAGCGCATCGGCGCCGATCTGCGGGTGGCGCTTCATGATGGCGAACTCCTCGTCGGTCAGCTTGCCCGGTTTGAGCAGGATGGCATCGGGAATGCCCACCTTGCCCACATCGTGCAGAGGGGCCGACTTGAACAGCAGGTCGATGGTGGCATCATCGAGCGGATAGCGATCCCAATCGCTGCGACTGAGGTATTGCGCCAGCGCCTTGACGTAGTGCTGGGTGCGAATGATATGGGCGCCGGTCTCGTTGTCCCGGGTCTCCGCCAGCGAGGCGAGGCCGAGGATGGCCACGTCGCGGGTCAGGTTGAGCTCGTCGCTGCGGGATTTCAGCTCGCCGATCATCTGATTGGTGCTGGCGGCGATAAGGCCGAACTCGTCATCCCGGGTGACCGGCACCCGGGCGTCGAAGTCACCACACTGCACTCTGGCCATGGTGCGGGTCTGCTGGCGCAGGGATAGGCCGAGATTGCGACCATAACCGTGAATAATGAGGGCGAGATAGCAGAAGGTCACCGTCATCACGAAGGCGATCTCCCACAGGATGTAGTGCTGGGCATCGACCCTCGGCAGGCTGCGCTCCACCGTCACCAGCCACTCCAGATCCTTGTTGAACAGCAAGAAGAAGACGCCCCCCAGCAGGGTGAGGGTCGCCAGGGTAAAGAGGGTGAACTTGCGTGGCAGCGGCATGGCCAGCGGGTGGCTCAGTGCCAGGCTCTGCTCGGCTTGCCGTGTTCTGGCCCGATTCCAATCCCGCTCCAGGGTCAGGTCGGCCGCCACCAGAAAGCCGAGGGTAGTCATCCCCAGCAGCACCTTGAGGTGACTCTCCAGCGGAAAGTCGTGAGCCAGTGCGTTGTAGCCCGACAGCAGCAGTGCTCCCAGCAGGTAGAAACCGACCTCCAGTCCGAACCCGTCCAGCCCGTTGCGCGGCAGGGGCCGCCTTGAGAGCAGCCAATTGCGTACGGCGAACATGATGGCGAACGTCACCAGGGTCGGCCCCAGCAACTGGGGCAGGGTGAGACTCTCGAGAAACGGGCAAACCTGCCAGCCATAGAGACAAAATAGTGACAGGGTTACCCCGTAGTGCAGGGCGCAGCGCCCCGTGATCCTCTGCATATTCCCACCCATGTTGCTGGTTATTGTTATGTCGGCGGGAGGCCCGCCATTACAGGCGCCGCAGCAGCAGGCTACCTATGGAGTAGCCAGCGCCAAAGGAGCACAGTACGCCGCGAGCTCCCGCAGGAAGGTCGCGATTGTACAGATGAAACGCGATGATGGAACCCGCCGAGCTGGTATTACCATAGCTATCAAGAATGACCGGCGCCTCCTGCTGGCTTGCATCGTGACCGAGCAGCTTGCGACCGATGAACTGGTTCATGGTGAGGTTGGCCTGATGGAGCCAGAGCCGGTTCAGGCTCTCGGCAGGCCAGCCCTGCTCATCGAGCTGGTTGGCTATCTGGTCGCACACCAGCGGCAACACCTCCTTGAACACCTTGCGCCCCTGCTGGCGAAACAGCTTGTCGTCGCCGTAGCGGGTGCGCGGGCTCAGCCGGTTCAGAAAGCCGAAGTTGTTGCGGATGTTGTTGGAGTACTGGGTCACCAGCTTGCTGGCCACCAGTTGCCACGGATTGGCCACCTTGCAATCGGTCTCCCGCTCCAGCAGCACCGCGGTGCAGGCATCACCGAAGATAAAGTGGCTATCACGATCGCGAAAATTGAGGTGCCCCGAGCAGATCTCCGGATTGACTACCAGCGCCACGTTGGCGGTGCCTGCCGCCAGCATGTCGGCGGCTGTCTTGATGCCGAAGGTGGCGGACGAGCAGGCCACGTTCATGTCAAAGGCCATGCCGCTCGCCCCCAGATAGTGCTGCAGCTCGATGGCCAGCGCCGGATAGGGGCGCGGCATGTTGGAGGCGGCGACGATCACCAGATCGATCTCGCCGGGCTCGCGACCGGCGGCGATCAGCGCCTGCTCGGCGGCGGCCACTGCCATCTCCACCATGATGGAGGGCATCTCATCGGGCCGCTCCGCCAGCAGCGGCTGCATGATGTCGGGGTTGAGCACCCCCTCGCGGCTCACCAGATAACGACTCTTGATGCCGGAGGCCTTCTCGATGAACTCGCAGCTGGAGTGCTGTTTGGCGGGAAGTTGGCCGGCGTCGATGGCGGAGGCGTTCTCCTCGTTGTAGAGATCCACATACTGGTTGAAGGCGGCCACCAGCTCTTCATTGCTGACGGCAAAGGGTGGGGTATAGAGGCCTGAGCCACTGATCACGATAGAGGTCATCTTTGCTCCTCGCCGGGTGCGTTCCCGGCTTGTCGGTTTATAGGGTAGAGAGGGTTACAACTGGTCGATCGCCGCAGCGAGACCCGCCAGGGTCAGCGGATGCATCCGTCCGTCAACCACGTCATTCATCAGCTTGATGGAGGGATGCCAGAGCCACTCCCGCCGCGGGGTCGGGTTGATCCACACCAGTTTGGGAAAGTGCTGCTGCAATCGGGTAAGCCACACCTGACCCGACTCCTCGTTCCACTGCTCGACACTGCCGCCCGGCCAGGTGATCTCGTAGGGGCCCATGGTGGCATCCCCCACCAGGATCACCCGGTAGTCGCTGCCATAGGTGCGCAGCAGCCGCAGGGTATCGAACCGCTCCTCAACGCGGCGCTCGTTATCCTTCCAGACGAAGTCGTAGAGGCAGTTGTGAAAATAGAAGTACTCCAGATGCTTGAACTCGTGGCGCAAGGCGGAGAAGAGGCGCTGCACCTCGGCCACGTGGGCATCCATGGAGCCTCCGACATCGAAAAAGACCAACAACTTCACCCCGTTGTGGCGCTCGGGTCGCAGCTTCACATCGAGCCACCCTTGGCGGGCAGAGCTTTTTATGGTGTCGTCGAGATCCAGCTCGTCCGGGTTGCCCTTGCGCACCCAGCGCCTGAGTTTGCGCAGTGCCAGCTGGATGGCGCGCTGGCCGAGCGGCGAGTCATCGCTGAAGTTGCGATAATGTCGGGCCTCCCACACCTTGACCGCCTTACCGTGCTGCCCCTCTCCACCCATGCGCACCCCCTCGGGGTGAAAACCGCCGTGGCCAAACGGGCTGCTGCCACCAGTCCCCACCCACTTGTTGCCACCGGCGTGGCGTTCTTTCTGCTCGCTTAAGCGCTGGCTGAGGGTTTCAAGCAGCTTGTCGAGTCCGCCGAGGGATTTGAGCAACGCCTTCTCCTCTGGGCTCAACAGCCGTTCGAACTCCTTGCGCAGCCACTCCTCGGGCAGGCTCTCTGGCAGCAGGGGAGTGGCTTCCAGCCCTTCGTAATATTCGGCGAAGGCGCGATCGAAGCGATCGTAGTGGGCCTCGTCTTTTACCAGCAGGCAGCGGGAGAGCTGGTAGAACTCGTCCATATCGACAGCGACCAACCGGGCTGCCAGTGCGGCGTGCAAGTCCAGCAGCTCGCGCAGGCTGCAGGGGAGCTTGTGGCGGCGCAGGTGGGTAAAAAAGTCGATCAGCATGGGTCAGCTGCCGCGCCGGGCCAAAAAGGCGAGCTTCTCGAAGAGATGCAGATCCTGCTCGGTCTTGAGCAGGGCGCCATATAGCGCGGGCACTAGCTTGCCGGGCTCGCGGGCACGCATCGCCTCGGGGGCGATATCATCGGCCAAGAGCAGGCGGATCCAGTCCAGCAGCTCTGAGGTGGAGGGTTTCTTACGCAGTCCCTCTACCTCGCGCAGCTCGAAGAAGAGATCCATTGCCTCGGCAAGCAGGCTCTCCTTGAGGTCGGGGTAGTGGAGCTTGACGATGGCCTGCATCTCGGCCTTGTCGGGGAAGCGGATGTAGTGGAAGAAACAGCGGCGCAGGAAGGCATCCGGCAGCTCTTTTTCGTTGTTGGAGGTGATGATGACCACCGGACGCTGGCGCGCCTTGACTCGCTCGCCGGTCTCGTAGACGTCGAACTCCATCCGGTCCAGCTCCAGCAGCAGATCGTTGGGGAATTCGATGTCGGCTTTGTCGATCTCGTCGATCAGCAGCACAGGTCGCTGCTCGGCGCTGAAGGCCTGCCACAGTTTGCCTTTACGAATGTAGTGGCTGATATCGGCCACTCTGGGGTCGCCGAGCTGGGAGTCGCGCAGCCGGGCCACCGCATCATATTCGTAGAGTCCCTGTTGGGCCTTGGTGGTGGACTTGATATGCCAGGCAATGAGGTCGGTGCCGAGATGGTCGGCGACCGCTTCTGCCAGCACCGTCTTGCCGGTGCCCGGCTCCCCTTTGATTAGCAGCGGTTTTTCGAGGGTGATGGCGGCATTGACCGCCATCTTCAATGCATCGGAGGCGAGATACTGGCTGCTTCCTGAAAATCCCATAACGTCGGTTCCTTTGACGATTGGCGCCCGGAGTCAGGGGCCAGAGAGAATAAGCTCTATATGTTGTAATACCATATGGTTATAACGAATAGTCACTTCTCATTCAGAAACCACAGGGTAATCTTGTTTCATCGTCGTAACAAACACAGGGATAGCGCCATGAGCAAAATTTTTGAGGACAACAGCCAGACTATCGGTCACACCCCGCTGGTTCGTCTCAACCGTGTTACCAAAGGCCGCGTGCTGGCCAAGATCGAGAGCCGCAACCCCAGCTTCAGCGTCAAGTGCCGGATCGGCGCCAACCTGATCTGGGATGCCGAGAAGCGCGGCATCCTGACCAAGGGTAAGGAGATCATCGAGCCCACCAGCGGCAACACGGGTATTGCTCTGGCCTTTGTCGCGGCGGCTCGCGGCTATCCCATCACCCTGACCATGCCGGCCACCATGAGCCTGGAGCGCCGCAAGCTGCTCAAGGCGCTCGGTGCCAATCTGGTGCTGACCGAAGGGCCGCTCGGCATGAAGGGTGCCATTGCCAAGGCCAACGAGATCCTCGAATCCGAGCCGGGCAAGTATGTGTTGTTGCAACAGTTTGAAAACCCGGCCAACCCAGAGATCCACGAAAAGACCACCGGCCCAGAGATTTGGGATGCCACTGACGGCGAGGTGGATGTGTTCGTGGCCGGGGTCGGTACCGGCGGTACCATTACCGGTGTCTCCCGCTATCTGAAGCAGACGAAAGGCAAGGCGGTGGTCTCTGTTGCGGTCGAACCGGCCGAGTCGCCGGTCATCAGCCAGAAGCTGGCCGGGGAAGAGATTAAACCCGGCCCCCACAAGATCCAGGGGATCGGCGCCGGCTTTATCCCTGGCAACCTGGACCTCTCCCTCATCGATCGGGTGGAGAAGGTGACCAGCGATGAAGCCATCGAGATGGCCCGTCGCCTGATGGAGGAGGAGGGGATCCTGGCCGGTATCAGCTCCGGTGCTGCGGTGGTGGCTGCCAGCCGTCTTGCCGAACTGCCGGAATTTGCGGGCAAAACCATAGTGGTCATCCTGCCGAGTGCGGCGGAGCGTTACCTCTCCAGCGCCCTGTTTGCAGGGGTGTTCAGCGAGCAGGAGCTGCAGCAGTAACTGATCGGAATCTTTCAAAACAGCGGCGCTCCCAGGAGCGCCGCTTCTTTATGGGCTAGACTCAACCCCTGTTAGTGTCACTTGATCCTTATTTTTTGGGGTAAAATAACAAGTTCCGGAGTGAGAAAAAAAGCAGACATTCCGCTCTAAATCTCATATCCTGTGCGGCGTCACGCGGTGTTTGCTGGCTGGGTATCACAAAGTAACAAAGTGTTATTTTTCGTTATAAAATAATTTCAGGCCAGTCCTGATGCGGCTTGTAGCCCAATAACTGAAAATTGCCAACCAGCGCGCCGATTACTGCACAGAAACTTGACCTGGATTAAACCATTGCGGGTCTGCTTTCGTTACTTTACAACATATCCATACTGACACGGTGGGTCAGGTTGCTTCAAAAACGACCAATCCACCAAAAAATATCAATAATATGGGGTGAAACCATGTACGAGAAGTCTGTTGTTATTACTGCTGAAAACGGCCTGCACACCCGTCCGGCAGCTCAGTTCGTGAAAGAAGCCAAAGAATTCCAAAGCGAGATCACTGTGGTCTCCGGTGGCAAGTCCGCCAGCGCCAAGAGCCTGTTCAAGCTGCAGACCCTGGGCCTGACCAAGGGTACCAACGTAACTATCCAGGCTGACGGCCCGGATGCTCAGCAAGCTGTTGAGAAGCTGGTTGCCCTGATGGACGAGCTGGAGTAATCCAGCTTTAGATTCCTCCCCCACAGTCGTTTTAATAGGAAGGATTATGATATCTGGCATTCTTGCGTCCCCCGGTATCGCATTCGGTAAGGCGCTTCTTCTGAAAGAAGATGAAATCGTTATCAATCAGGGCAAAATCTCTGCTGACCAGATTGATGCCGAGATCAACCGTTTCCTCGAAGCTCGTACCAAGTCAGCTACCCAGCTGGAAGCCATCAAAGAGATGGCCGGTCGCACCTTCGGTGAGGAAAAAGAGGCCATCTTCGAAGGCCACATCATGCTGCTCGAAGATGAGGAGCTGGAAGGGGATATCAAATCCTTCATCAAAGAGAACAAGGCTTCCGCTGACAAAGCCATCTATGAGGTGATCGAACAGTACGCCAAGATGATGGCCGAGCTGGATGACCCTTATCTGCGCGAACGCGCTACCGACTTCCGTGACATCGGTACCCGTCTGGTCAAGAACGTACTGGGCATCGCCGTTGTCAACCTGAGCACCATCGACGAAGAGGTGATTCTGGTTGCCAAAGACCTGACCCCGTCTGAAACCGCTCAGATCAACCTGAAATATGTGCTGGGTTTCGTTACCGACATCGGTGGCCGTACCTCTCACACCTCCATCATGGCCCGCTCCCTGGAGCTGCCGGCCGTGGTAGGCACCAACGACATCACCGAGCGCGTCAAGAACGGTGACATGCTGGTGCTGGATGCGATCAACAACCAGATCATCATCAATCCGACCGCTGAACAGCTGACCGAAGCCAAGAAGTTCCAGGCTCAGTTCCAGGCCGAGAAAGATGAGCTGGCCAAGCTGAAAGATCTGCCTGCCATCACGCTGGATGGTCACCAGGTCGAAGTGTGCGCCAACATCGGTACCGTCAAGGATACCGAAGGTGCCATCCGCAATGGCGCCGAAGGCGTGGGTCTGTACCGTACCGAGTTCCTGTTCATGGACCGTGACGCGCTGCCGACCGAAGAAGAGCAGTTCAAAGCCTACAAAGAAGTGGCCGAAGCGATGCCGGATCAGCCGATCATCGTGCGTACCATGGACATTGGCGGCGACAAAGAGCTGCCCTACATGAATTTCCCGAAAGAGATGAACCCCTTCCTGGGCTGGCGTGCCGTGCGTATTTTCTTCGACCGCGAAGACATCATGCACGCTCAGCTGCGGGCCATTCTGCGCGCCTCTGCCTTCGGCAAACTGCGCATCATGTTCCCGATGATCATCTCTGTCGAAGAGTTCCGTAGCCTGAAAGCCACCGTAGAGACGCTGAAAGCCGAACTGCGTGCCGAAGGCAAAGCCTTTGATGAATCCATCGAAGTGGGTATCATGATCGAGACCCCGGCCGCTGCCGTGATGGCTCATCATCTGGCCAAGGAAGTGGATTTCTTCAGTATCGGTACCAACGACCTGACCCAGTACACCCTGGCTGTCGATCGTGGTAACGAGATGATCTCCGCCATGTACAACCCGCTGTCACCCTCCGTCCTGACCCTGATCAAGATGGTTATCGATGCGTCCCACGCCGAAGGCAAGTGGACCGGTATGTGTGGTGAACTGGCTGGTGACGAGCGCGCTACCCTGCTGCTGCTGGGTATGGGTCTGGATGAGTTCTCCATGAGCGCCATCTCTGTACCGCGTATCAAGAAGCTTATCCGCAACACCAACTTCGAAGATGTGAAGGCAATGGCTGATCAAGCACTGAGCTTTGCCACCGCCGCTGAAATCGAAGCATGCGTAGATAACTTTATTAAGCAGAAAGCAGTCTGCTAAGATCGGCTGCAAACAGCGACAAATCATCTCTAGGAGCTTTATATGGGTCTGTTTGATAAACTGAAGAAACTGGTTTCCGACGATAGCTCTGACACCGGCGGCATCGAAATCTTTGCTCCGCTGTCTGGCGAAATCGTGCCGATCGAAGATGTGCCTGACGTTGTCTTCGCCGAGAAGATCGTTGGTGACGGTATCGCCATCAAGCCGGCTGGCAACAAGATGGTTGCGCCGTGCGATGGTACCATCGGCAAGATTTTCGAGACCAACCACGCGTTCTCTCTGGAATCCGACTCCGGTATCGAGCTGTTCGTTCACTTCGGTATCGACACCGTTGAACTGAAAGGCGAAGGCTTCAAGCGTATCGCTCAGGAAGGCCAGCAGGTCAAGCGCGGCGACACCATCATCGAGTTCGATCTGGCCGTTCTGGAAGCGAAAGCCAAGTCTACCCTGACTCCGGTTGTCATCTCCAACATGGACGAGATCAAAGAGCTGATCAAAATGACTGGTGCTGTGACTGTGGGCGAGACCCCGGTTATCCGTATCAAGAAGTAATGCCCGGCTGGCTCACGCCAGTTGCGCAGTAAAAAACCGAAGCCTTGTGCTTCGGTTTTTTTATGGCCGCGAGTCGGCTTTCCTTTCTGGTGATCACTCTATTCCGTCGAGATGACAACCCGGTTACGGCCCTGATCCTTGGCCTGATAAAGGGCCCGGTCTGCCATCATCAGCAGATAGTCGATGCCCTCCTGCCCCTTCATGCTGGCACACCCCAGACTGATGGTGAGGGAGAGCTGCTTCCCCTGCCATGGCAAGCGGGTGGTACTGACATGCTGGCGCAGCTGTTCGGCGCGCCGTGCTGCCTGTTCAATATCGCAACCAGGCAGGATCAGCAGAAACTCCTCTCCGCCCCAACGGGCCAGACTCTCCCCCGGCAACAGCTGGCTCGCCATGGCGTGGGCGACGGCGCAGAGCGCGGCATCACCCGCAGGGTGGCCGTAGCGGTCATTGACCTGTTTGAAATGGTCGATATCTCCCAACACCACCGAGAGGGGCTCACCTTGCAACCAAAGGGCCTGCAGCTGTTGCTGGGCGCCACGCCGGTTGGTCAGTTCGGTGAGCGGATCGGTGCAGGAGAGGCGGCTCACCTCTTCCACCATGCACTGCAGGTCGTGAATATCGCGAAAGGTGACGATATGGCCATCCGGGATGGCATCGGCTCCCAGCTGGGCAGTGACGATAAACCAGCGCGACTGACCGCTCTTGCAGCGGATCAGCGCAGGCATCTCGGCAACCTCCAGCCCTTGCGACAAGCTCTGTTCCACCTGGGAGTGCCAGGAGTCGATGATGGTGCGGCGATACCCTTCATCCGGGTAGGCGACCTGAAACCAGGAAGCCATGTCCGGCAGATCGTCAAGGTTGTAGCCCAGCTGCTCAATGAAGGCTTTATTCAGGAAGCGGTGGCGCCGCTGCGGGATCATGTCGGGTGAGCAGCCATCGTGACGGGCAATGGATTCTGACACCAGAATAGGCAGCGGGATCACATCGAAGGAGCGAAACAGGATCTGTTGCAGTTCTCGGTCATTCATAGGAAAAGCGGCTCCACGATGCATCTTTTACATGCTTTACCATAGGTCAGACCAGTGTGGTGGTAAACCGATTTATAGCGGTTTCGCCGCCGGTTTTTCAGACAAAGGCAAAGGCGAGAAAATGGCGGGGTTGTTTGCCGTGGCCGTATCGGGTGAAAGCTGGGCAGGCTGAGGAGAAGCGGCGGGGCAAAAGGGTCAAAAAAACCCACATGGTCAGGCACATGTGGGTCGGGAAAAACCAGACAGGGTAAAACAGACACTCCCTGTGTCGGTCATCTTCAGCTCAGGTGGAGGTGGTCCATCTGCTGGAGCTTTTCGGGCCAGGGCCCCTGCTGGTGGTCACCAAATCTTCACACGCTCGGAAGGTGGCAGATAGAGCTTGTCTCCCGGCTTGATAGCAAAGGCGCTGTAGAAGGCCGGCATATTAGCGACGACGCCGTTGACCCGGTACTCCAGCGGCGAGTGGGGATCTGTCTTGAGCAGGACGGCTGCGAGCTCGGGCCGGTACTTCCCTTTCCACACCTGTGCCCAGCCGATAAAGAATCGCTGCTCGCCGGTAAAGCCATCAAGCACCGCTGGCAGGCGGTTGCCCAGGGCGAGCTGGTACGCCTTGTGGGCGATGGTCAAGCCGCCGAGATCGCCGATGTTCTCGCCAAGTGTCAGCTGGCCGTTGACATGCTCCCCCTTGATGGGCTCGAAACGGTCGTACTGTTTGGCCAGTTTTTGCGCTCTGGCGGTGAACTCCTTGAGATCGGCCGGAGCCCACCAGTTGTGCAAGGCACCGTTGCCATCGAATTTGGCCCCCTGATCATCGAAACCATGGCTCAACTCGTGACCGATGACCGCGCCGATGGCGCCATAGTTGACCGCATCATCCGCCTTCAGATCGAAGTAGGGTGGTTGCAGTATGGCTGCCGGGAAGACGATCTCGTTGTTGTTCGGGTTGTAGTAGGCGTTCACCGTCTGCGGATTGTCGAACCACTCCTCCCGATCCACCGGTTGATGGAGGCGGGCAAGGTGCTCGTTGTAACGCACCCTGGCCGCGCGCTGGGCATTGCCGACCAGATCATCGGGATGGATCTCGATTGTGCTGTAATCCTGCCACTGGTCGGGATAGCCGATCTTGACCCGTACCTTGGCCAGTTTCGCCAGCGCCTGCTGTTTGGTCGGGGCAGACATCCAGTCGAGCCCACCGATCTCCTGGCGATAGGCGGCGATCAGATTGCGCACCATGGTCGCCATCTGTTCCTTAGCCTCGGCCGGAAAGTAGCGCTCCACGTAGAGTTTGCCCACCGCCTGACCCAGATAGTCGTCCAGCACCTCCATGGCCTGCTTCCAGGGCTCCCGCTGCCGGGGGATGCCGCTCAGGGTCGTGCCGTAGAAAGCGAAGTGCAGGGCATTGCTCTGGCTGTCGAGATAGGGCGCATAAGTACGTAGCAGATGGAACAGGCAGTAGGATTGCCACTGCGCGATGCTTGTCTCCTGCATCACGGCGGCCAGCCTCTCCAGATAGTCCGGCTCACTGACGATGATCTCCGTTTCCCCGGCGATACCGGCCTCTATCAGGTAGCGTTGCCAATCCAGCGTGGGCAGCAACTGACTGAGGCGGGCGATGGGCAGTTTGTTGTAGGTGAGGTTGTCATCCCGCCGCTTGACTCTGTCCCACTGCAGGCTGGCGAGCCGGGTCTCCAGCGCCAGAATGCGATGGGCCTGTTCGCTCGCCCCCTCGACGCCGGCATGGTTGAGCAGGGCGGTAATGAACTGCTCGTAGCTGGCCCGCAGAGCCTTGCTGGCGGCATCTGCTTTCAGGTAGTAGTCCCGATCAGGCAGACCGAGACCGGATTGCTGCAGGTAGATCCCGTAGCTGTCAGGCTGCTTCTTGTCGGCCATGAACCCGATACCAAAGGGAGCGCCGCCGCCCAGCTTGCTGACCCGGGCAAAGTAGGTGGCCAGCGAGGCGCCATCATGGATGGCCATGATCTCGTCGCGCAGTGGCTGAATAGGGGTCAGCCCTTTGGCATCCCGTCCGGCCTGATCCAGATAGCTGGCGTAGAGATCGGCGATCTGCTGGCGAGGGGTTCCGGCTTGTTGCGGGCGCTTGAGCAGCTCCTCCAGCAACACCTTGCGATCCTCCAGCGACTTGTCCGCCAACAGATTGCCGATGGTCTGCCCCGGCATGTCATCCGGTATTTGGGTCTGGGCCAGCCAGTTGCCGTTGACGTGGCGAAACAGATCGTCCGCCGCGCGCACGCTGTTATCCATGCTGGCCAGATCCACCCCGGAGTGGCCGCTGGCGGCACCGGCGCATGGGGCTAGGCCAAGCAGGGCCAGCGCAATGAGGCTGGCGATCATGCTGCGTTGCTGTTTCATCGTGAGTGTCCTGTATGGGGAGCCTGTGGTGATTGGCTGTAACCACTGGCCAATCAGCTGCGAACGACCGAGAGGAAGCGACCGTCGTGATTGAAGGTGCAGGTAAAGTCGACCAGATCATCATCGGTCTCGTACTGGCCATAGACCTTGTATCTGTGGCCACTCTCTTCTGCCGACTCGGTGGTGATATCGCGCGGGGAGACATGGAATTTGCTGGCTGCTTCCCCCGAGCAGTAACGGGGCATCTTGCTGGTGGCCATATGCTGGTCATCGCTATCGTTATGCTGACCATCATGCTCGTGTTTGTTATCGCTGTGCTTTTTCCCGGCGTAATAGCCAGCGGCGCCGATGGCACCCAGCGCAGCTGCACCTATCAGGACTTTCTTGGTATCCATATTCTGGCAGCCGCTCAATGCCAGACAGACGGCTATTCCCATTACCATCAAGGGGTGTTTCATCTCTCGGATCCTTTCAATTATCAAATGAGCAAGTCGGTGTCAGCCGGGCGGTGGTCACAGGGCCCGGCGCTGGAATGGCGCCACTTTGCAATGGTCAGGATGAAGAGGACACTCAAATAAAATTAAAAAAAGTTATAAAAATCCGGGAGCCGGAGCGAGCGCTGTATGGGGGGCGCGGTGAGGGGAGAAGGGCGCAGGTTTCATCCATGCGGTAAGTAGTGGTGTAGGGCAAGTGTTTGTTTTTAGACTTTTATTTCTCTTTATATTTTATCAAGGGTGATGGCTGCCTGTTGTGCGGCGGCCAGCCATGTTGGCAATGGATAACTGTCTCTATCGCCATAAACTGGCATAAAAAAGCCGCTCACCTGGGTGAGCGGCTGTTGTCATCAGATCAGTGCAGTTCGCTATCAGGCTGGCTGCTTGCCATCTTCCGCGGGCGGCGGCAGAGCGGCGGAGTTGGACTCCACCTTCTGCTCTTCGCCCTGCATGTTCTTGATGTAGACATCCATCTGGTTGAAGGCGATCTCGATGCCGTTCTCGCGGAACAGCTGGTCGATCTTTCGGTTCAACTCGTCCACCGCCGGGTTGCGGTCTCCCAGTTCGCTCACGAAGAAGCGCAGCTCGTGATCCAGAGTACTGGCGCCAAAGGTGAGGAAGTAGACGATGGGGGCTGGGTCTTTCAGCACCCGGCTGTTTTCGTCGGCCGCCTGTTTGAGCAGGGTGCGGGTCAGTTCCAGATCCGAACCATACGCCACGCCCACCCGTACGATCACCCGGGTGACGGTGTCACTCAGCGACCAGTTGATGAGCCGTTCGGTCATCAGCTGCTGGTTGGGGATGATCACCTCTTTGCGGTCGAAGTCGGTCAGGGTGGTGGCGCGAATACGGATCCGCGAGACGGTACCGGAGAAGGAGCCGATGGTGACGGTGTCACCGATCCGCACTGGACGCTCGAACAGGATGATGATGCCGGAGACGAAGTTGGAAAGAATTTCCTTCATGCCGAAACCGATACCGACTGACAGACCACCCGCTACCCACTGCAGCTTGTCCCACTGCACGCCCATCATGGAGAGAGCGGTGAGGGAGCCAAAGCCGATCAGCACGTAGTTGAGCATGGTGGTGATGGCGTAGGCGGTCCCCTGAGCCAGGTTGAGCTTGGAGAGCACCAGCACCTCCAGCAAGCCCGGCAGGTTGCGCGCCAGTGACCAGGCACCGCCGAGCAGCAGGAAGCCGATCAGCACGTCACTCAGGCTGATGGGGAACAGCACGGCGTTGGCGCCGGTGCCTTCACTGCGGTGCCACAGCACCATGCTGTCGAGGTAGGAGAAGACCGCCACCAGATCGGACCAGAGCCAGTAGAAGGCGACGCCGAAGATCAGCATCAGCACGGTACGGGTCAGACGCAGGGACTGCTGGCTGACATCCTCCAGATCCATGGGCTGCTCTTCGATGGATTCGCCACCTTCCGCATCTTCCGAAGATTTGTGCTCACGCTTGGCCACCGCACGACGGTAGGCCAGACGACGGGCAGCCAGCTCCAGACCACGCAGGGCGGTGCGGTAGACCAGGCTCCAGATGATGATGAGGTAGAAGGATTCGATCAGGCGACCGGTCAGCTTCAGCGCGGTGTAGTAGTAACCGAGCACGGCCAGCACGATCAGCGCCACCGGCGCCAGCGCCAGAGCGATGGCGATCAGCGACTTCTGCATGCTCGCCTCGCCCTTGATGCGGGCGCGGGAGATGGGGAACACCAGATAGGCGGCCAGCCCCAGCAGGGTCAGGGTCATGGCCTGGCCGATCACGTCGTTGCCCAGGGTGGAGGGTTCAACCACCGCCTTGGTCGCGAGCATGATGAGCGGCAGCAGTGGCAACCAGATGTAGCGCATGCTGTTGCGCTTGGCCTGCAGCTCCGCTTTCGGGATCCGGAAGTGGGTCTCGGCGATACCGCCCGGGCGCATCACCGCCAGATAGACGCTGAACACCAGATAACCGAGGGCGAGGTTCAGGGTGATCTGGAACATCAGCTTGGGACTGAGCAGACCGCAGTAGGTGAGCAGCAGACCGCCAGCCAGAATGAACATGCTGCCCGGCAGGCGTTGCAGCACGGTATAGAGCAGGGCGCGCGGGGTGTGCCACTGGCTGTCCTGACGGAAACGGCCAAGGTCCTTGGTGATCTTCTTCTCGCGCTCAACCAGCGCCGGACGTTTCCAGACCAGCAGGCCGCCGATCAGCAGCAGCGGGAAGGCGAGCAGGGAGATCCCCAGCAGCTCTTCGCGCCAGCGTTTCCAGTCCGGTTTCAATACCCAGTCGGAGGCCTGTTTGTAGGCCTGGGCGGGCCAGCTGATAAACCACTTGCTGTCGATGGGCTTGTTGCTGCTTACCCAGAAGATGTGTTGCTGCAGGGTAAACTCGATAGAGGCATAGACCCGAGCCAGCTGCTGCTGGGTCAGCTGCAGGCTGATGGCGTTGGTGAGCTGGCTGTCGAGTTGGCGGTTGAGCTGATCGAGCAGATTGATGCGGGTGTCGAGCAGCTTGGCAAGGCTCTCCTTGTCCTCCTCGCTCACCGGATCCTTGCTGCCGGCGATCAGATTGTCCAGATAGAGGTTCTTCTGGAACAGCTGGTCACGCTGCTGGCTCAGTTCAAACTGGGCCAGATGCAGATCGGCAATCTGCTCTTCCAGATTTTTGACGGCGATGGTGGGGGCCGCCTCCAGCTGCTGATAGAGCTGATAGAGGATGCGCGACAGCAGCAGATTGCCCTTGAGCATCTGCACCTGTTCATTGAGGTTGCGCTCGGTCTGGATGCCGCGCTCCAGCCAGCTCTTGGCTTGCAGGTTTTTCTGTACCAGCGAGTTGAGGCTGGTGGTGGCACCGATCAGCTGCTGGCTGAGCTGGTGGTTGAGCTCCTGCTCTTTTTGCACCAGCGGGCTGTCTTCGGTCGCCACCAGTTCACCGGTCTGCTCGGCGGTTTTTTCGGTGTCGCCGAGGCGCTTGGCGCTGCTCTGATCCTGCAACAGCTGCAGTTTCTGCTCTTCGCTGGCGAGACGGGCACTCTGGTAGTCGCGCTGCTTGATCGCCAGATCCTGCATGCTGGTACGGTTATCCAGCTCCTTTTGCAGGTGGGCCAGTTGCAGGTCGAGCAGGGCCAGTTCGGCACCGAGCTTCATCTTCTCGGCGCTGGAGACGCTTTCACCGGCGTTGAGGCGGGTACGGATCTCCTGACTGCGCTGGTAGGCGCGACTCATGCTGGCCTGGGCGCGCTCCGGCAGGGTCTGCAAGCTGGTGAGCTGGCTGCCGATGGCGCCGAGGGCCTCCTGGGCCGCCTGCATGTTGGCCAGCACTTCCGGCTGACGGCTGTCGAGCTCTGCCAGACTCATGCTGGCGTATTCGCTCTTGATCTGCTCGGCACTCTTGCCCTTGGTCAGGGCATCGAGCTTGGCGCTGATCTCTCTGAGCTCGGTGGGCAGGTTGCGGATCCGCTGGGCCTGGGTCTTGGCCTTTGCCTCTTCCTTGTCGATGCTGTCGAGCAGGGCGAGGGTTTCGGTCAGCAACTTCTGATCCGCTTGCTGACTGACGGTCAGGGTTTCTGATTTACCCAGACCATCCAGCGCTCGCTGAACTGTGTTGCGAGAGGGGACATCTTGCGCCATGGCTTGCGGGACGCAGAGGCTGGCGAGGAGACAGAGCAGCGGCAACAAGGTAGCCGAGACTCTTTTAAAACGTATTGAGGGCATATAACTTCCGGGTTATTACGCGATATTCGGGAGATTTCCCGCATAGATTAAATTCGCGTGGATTCTAACACCGGGCTTGTCAGGTAAGCAGGGGGGAGGGACAAAAAAAACGGCGCCCGCAGGCGCCGTTTTCAACTCGTTCAGCTCTGATTAAAGAACGTGAACAGATGCGGTGTTGGTGGTGCCGCTCGGTACCAGAGCACCGGAGACCATCACAACCACGTCACCTTTCAGACCCATGCCGATTTCCAGTGCAGCTTCTTTACCGATGCGATAGAAATCGTCGGTAGAGGCGATGCTGTCAACCACGTGGGCAACCACACCCTTGGTCAGAACCAGCTGGGCAGCAGTTTTCTTGTTGGTGGTGATAGCCAGGATCCAGGCTTTCGGGAAGTACTTGCGAATGGCCTTGGCAGACTTGCCGCCTTCGGTAGCGACCACGATCAGCGGGGCGTCCAGCTTCTCGGAGGTCTCTACGGCGCCTTTACATACGGCTTCGGTGATGCGCAGCTTGTTGCTGTCGTTGGCAGCAGACAGGTTGGACGGCATCACGGCATCGGTACGCTCGCAGATGGTGGCCATGATGGTCACGGCTTCCAGCGGGTACTTACCCTTGGCGGATTCACCGGACAGCATCACTGCGTCGGTACCGTCCAGGATGGCGTTGGCCACGTCACCAGCTTCGGCGCGGGTCGGACGCGGGTTCTTGATCATGGAGTCCAGCATCTGGGTGGCAGTGATAACCACTTTGCGGGCTTTGTTGCACTTGGCGATGATCATCTTCTGGGCGAAGATAACTTCTTCAACCGGGATCTCTACACCCATGTCGCCACGAGCAACCATGATGCCGTCGGAAACAGCCAGGATCTCGTCGAAGTTGTCCAGACCTTCCTGGTTTTCGATCTTGGAGATGATCTGGATGTTCTCGCCACCGTGGGCTTTCAGGTGCTCACGGATTTCCAGAACGTCTTCTTTCTTGCGGATGAAAGAAGCAGCAACGAAATCAACGCCTTGCTCGCAACCAAAGATCAGGTCGCGCTTGTCTTTCTCGGCCAGGGCCGGCAGCTTGATGGAGACGCCCGGCAGGTTAACGCCTTTGTTCTCGCCCAGGTCACCGTTGTTCAGCACTTTACAGATAACTTCGCGCTCGGTGATTTCGATAACGTCCAGACCGATCAGGCCGTCATCAACCAGGATGCGGTTGCCGACGCGCAGATCGTTGGCGAAACCTGCATAGGTCACGGCCACTTTGTCTTTGTTGCCAACCACGGTCTGGTCGGTAGTGAAGGTGAAAGTCTGGCCAGCGACCAGCGCGACGTCGTTGCCGCCTTCCAGCTTCATGGTACGGATTTCCGGACCCTTGGTGTCCAGCAGGATAGCTGCGTGCTTGCCGGTCTCGGCCATTACAGCGCGCAGGTTGCTGATGCGGCTGCCGTGCTCGGCGTAGTCACCGTGGGAGAAGTTCAGGCGCATGACGTTCATGCCGGCGTCCAGCATTTTGGCCAGCATTTCTTTGGATTCGGTCTTCGGACCGATGGTGCAGACAATTTTGGTCTTTTTCATGTCAATCTTCATGGTTAAGGAATTTCCGCCGAGCAATATACACCAGTTTTTGGAATCTTTTTATGATCCAGAAACAACGTTTTGACCAGATAACGTTTTCTTTTCAGGGATAACGTTTTCCTGTGAGTCACATTTTAGAGCATACGGCCACAGGTTCGGGCTGAAGGGATACAAATGTTGCCATCTGTGGTTGTTTGGCCGGGTTGAGGTTCAGATGTTGTAAAATGACCACCCGTCCGCTGTCACCGTCTTGTCACCGGCTTGCGCAAAAATGTTAGTTCATTGGCGCACGGGTGAAGGAGGCCGGGATGAAAAACAGCCATGAAACCGGATGGGCTCTGCTCTTGCTGGGCGCCGCCTTGCTGCTGGTTCAGACGCTGCCAGCCCGCTACTGGCCTGATAATGCCGGTCTGCTGGCGATCTTCTCCCATCCGGTGAAAGGGGAGGCGGCCGCCGAGGGATTGGCGTGGCGAGAGTGGCAGGATCACAGTGCAGCGACCCGGATGGCGCTTCGTGCAGCCCGACCGCAGCCGGATGCGCCGCAGCCTTGATATTTATTGCTGCTTACCGGTCGTGAAGGCGTGAAATTATCAACCATTAGTTGATAGTTCTTATCTATCTTGCTGGATTGTCCACCTTTCATGGCGGGAGGATAATCGATTCCAACAGCGATATCCCCTCCGGTATCGCCCCCTGATACTTTGTTGGAGTCCGCTTTATGTCTCTCGCCCCCGTCTGGTTTATCTCTCACGGCGCACCGGATCTGGTGCTGCGTGAGCAACCCGCCACCCGCTTTCTGCGAACCCTGCGTCTGGGTGAGCTCAAGGGGCTGGTGGTCATCTCCGCCCACTGGTTCAGCCGCGAGCTGCAGATTAACGTCGAGCCCAAACCGGCGCTGATGTACGACTTTTACGGTTTTCCCGAGCCCCTCTACCGGATGCGCTGGCCTGCCAGCAGCCCCGAGTGGCTGCAACAAGGGGTGAGCGACCAGCTGGCACTGGCCGGACTGACCGCCACCCCGGTGCGGCGCGAGCTGGATCACGGAGTCTGGTCGCCCCTATCTCTGATCGACCCAAACAGCGAGATCCCGCTGGTGCAGATCTCCATTCCCGCGAGCTTCACCCCGGCCCAATTGTGGCAGTTGGGAGAGGTATTGGGGGCGCTGCGCAGTCAGGGGATTGGCATCCTCGCCTCTGGCGCCATTACCCACAACCTGCGGGCGCTGGCACCGGAAGGCTCGCCGGTGCCTGAGTGGGCCAGCCAGTTTGTCGACTGGCTGGAGCAGAAGATGGCCGATGAGGATCGGCTGGCGCTGCTCGACTATCGCCAGCAGGCCCCCGGAGCGGTGGAGTCTCATCCCCACGATGATCATCTGCGCCCGCTCTTTGTGGCGTTGGGGTCGGCCGATGGTGTAGCTCCCACCCGGCTGCACGAGAGCTGGGATGGCGGCAGCCTCTATATGGGCGCCTACCGCTTCGGCTGATAACCTCTCAACAAGACCCCGCCAATTGGCGGGGTCTTGTTGTTTACGGCGTGGGGGGGAGCCGATGGTATTGGTGATGGAACTGATGCTACTCAGGGGACCACCACCCGGCTCTCGCCGCCGCCGAGGGCTTCGACCCTGATCTGCACGCCGATCCGCTCCACCAGCGTCTGGACGTGGGAGATGACCCCGATCTGGCGACCGGCGGCCTGCAGGGAGTCTAGGCTGGCGAGCGCCAGATCCAGACTGTCCGGATCCAGGGTGCCAAACCCTTCGTCGATAAAGAGCGACTCGACCTGGGTCTGGCGTGACGAGAGGCTGGAGAGGGCCAGCGCCAGCGCCAGCGACACCAGAAAACTCTCGCCGCCGGAGAGAGAGTCCACCGAGCGCACCTCATCCCCCATGTCGAGATCCACCACTTGCAGCGCCAGATCGGTGCCGGGTACTCGCTCCAGCCGGTAGCGCGGTGATAGTTCGGCGAGCTGGGCGTTGGCCTCCAGCAGCAGACGCTCGAGGGTAAGGCTCTGGGCGAAGGTGCGGAACTTGGCGCCGTTGGCTTGCCCGATCAGATCGCACAGCTGCTGCCAGTGGTCGGCCACTGCCTGCTGGGCGGCCAGCTCCTGTTGCAGGCTACCGGCCTTGAGAGCGGCGGCTTCGGCCTGTGCCAGCTTGCTCTTGCACTCGAACAGCTGCTCTTCAAGGGCGCGACAACGGGCATCGAGTGCCGCCAGTTGATCGCTCAGCTTTGCATCCGGCAGGGCAGCCAGCTCGGGGTGATGCTCGCGATAGCGATCCCGCTTGCTCTCCTCCAGTGCCAGTGCCCGTTGCCGCTCGGCAAGGCGGGTGCGCGCCTCGCCAACCGCATCCTCCAGCCCTTGCAGGGCAGTGCGGCGAGCCTTGAGTTCATCGGGGCTGATGGCGAGCAGACGGCGCAGGTCGTATTCGGCGATGCCGAGGGTACTGGCGTGGGCAGCCCAGCGCCCCAGCACCTCCCGCTTGCGGCGGCTGCTGGTCTGCTTTTCCTGCTCCACATGGGTGAGACGGGTCTTGAGTTCGGTCTGCCGCTCCCGCAGAACGCGGGCGCTGCTTTGCATCAGCTCCAGTTCGCTGGCGAGCTGTTGCAGCCGCTGTTGCCAGCGGCTCTCGACCAGCGGGATCTCCTCGCCATTCAGACAGGTGGCGCGGCTGGTGAGCAGCCCCTGCCGCTGCTGCTCGTGCTCCTTGTAGTCCCGCTCGAGTTTGTGCAGCAGCTCGCGCTGGGTCTGCAGGCGCGCCTCCTGCGCACTCAGGGCGGGGGTGAGGCTGGCGATCTCGCTGGCCAGCCGCTCCCACTCGCTCTGGCCGTGCAGCCAGGCTTCGCAGGCTCGCTGCCACTCGTGCCACTGCTGGCTGCCGAGCCATTGGCGCCACGGTTGGCCGCCCATCTGCTCGTCGAGGCGGTGGGCGCCTTGCTCAAGGCGCTGGCGCAGGGTCGCTTCCTGCTCGCCCATCCCCTTCACTTCCCCTTCCAGCGCGATGCGCTGGCGATCGGCCTCTTGCCACTGCTGGTCAAACTGCTGGTGCTGGGCAGCCAGTTGGCTCAGTTGTTGACGCACCCCTTGCAGCTGTTGTTGGCCAAGCTGGGCCTGACGCAGCTGCTGCTGGCTCTGGGCCAACCCCTGCTCCAGCGCCTGGCCACGGCCAAGCAGTGTGCTCATCAGCTCGTTCCACTCAATGGGGCTTTGGCGCAGCGGCAGCGGATGGCCGAGCAGGGTATCGCCCCCCAGCTGTTGCCAGCGCTGGGTCAGCTGCTCGGCGCGGGTTTCCAGCTCCGGCAGGTGCTGCTGACGCACCGCCAGCTGGCGGGCCAACTCCTGACGCTCGCTATCGCACTGGATGTATTGATGGTTGAGCCGTTCCCACTCCAGCTCCAGACTGCGGGCCCGCTCAGCCAGTTGACCGAGAATGCCGGCCACCTGTGGCTGGCTCTGGCTGTAGGGGTGCTCCCCGGAACCGCACAGCGGGCAAGGTTCGCCATCGCTCAGGATATGGCGATACTGCTCGAAGCTGGCGATGGCGCGGGACTGCTCCAGCGCGTGGCGCGCTTCATCCCGCTGCAGGGCGAGCCGCTCGCGGGCGGGGGCCAGCTCTTCGCCAAGGGTGGCGAGCTTGCCCAGCGCTAGCTCCAGCTGGGCAATCTCCTGCTGCAAGCGGCCATGCTGTTCGCCGTGGTTGCGGCCATAATCGGCCAGCTCCAGCAGCTGGCGCAGCTGACCCAGCTGTTCGGTTTGCTGCTGCCACTGCTCCTGCGCCTTGGCGAGGCGGCTCTCCCACTGCTGCTCCTGCAGCTCGTTCTGTTGCTGTTGCAGCCGAGCTTGTTCATGTTGCCAGTAGTCGCGCTCTTGCTGGCCTTGCTCCAGCTGGCGCTGCAATTGTTGCAGGGCGCGCAGCTTGTGATCCCGCAGGGTGAGCAGCTGTTGCAGCTTGTCGGCATCCTCGGCCCAATCTTGCATGGCGGTGAGCAGGGGTTGCCACTGACGGGCCACCGGTGCCAGCTCCTTGTGCTCTTCGAGCCAAAGGCCCCACTGCTGGTGCTGCTGCTTGAGCAGTTCTACCTGTCGGCTCTGCTCGCGCCAGCCCTGCTCCAGCGTGAGTTGCACTTCCCGTTCCTGCGCCCCCTCCTGCTGGATCTTCTGCAACTGCTGCACTTTCTCCCTGATGCGGGTATCGAGCTCCTGCGCCCGCTTGAGTTCGGGTTGCAGGGCACCCCATTCCCGCTCGGCGGCGATCTTCTCCGCCAGCAACTGCTGTTCGGTCAGCGCGCTCTGCTGGGTCTGCTCCTCGAGTTTGGCAAGCTCCGGCCCCAGCTCGGCGATCACCTTCTCCTGCTGCTGTACCTCAAGGGTGAGGCGGGCCAGCTCGTCGTGATCGGCTCGGGCCACCTGGGCCTGTTCGGCACGAGCGAACTCCTCGCGCTCGGGGGCCGCGGCGCCGTGGGCCTGCATGGCGGCCTCCAGCGCGGCTTCCCCCTCGCTGCAACCTTGCTGCTGGGTGGCGATACGGCTATTGAGGTCGCGCAAGTCCTGCATCAGCTGCTGCTGTTGCTGCTCGTGCTTGAGGGTGGTGGAGAGGTTCACCTGCTGGCTTACCAAATGCTCGCGGGTCACTTCGTCCATCAGCGCCACGTCGCCGAGGCGCTGGGCGATGGTGGCCAGCTTCTGCTGCTCTTCCCGCGCCCGTTCATAGGTCTGGATGGAGATGGCGGAGTAGAGCTCGGTGCCTGTCATCCGTTCGAGCAGGGCGGAGCGCTCGTTGGCGTCCGATTTGAGGAAGGCGGCAAACTCCCCCTGCGGCAGGATCACCGCGCGGCGGAACTGCTCCCAGGAGAGACCCACCAGCTCGTCGATGCGATCCTGCAGCTCCCGCTTGCTGCCGGAGAAAACTTGCCCTGACTCCACATCGGTCAGGGTTCGCTCCTGCGCCTGAAAACGCCCCTCCGAGCGGTTGCGCGCCCGGCGCACTGCCCAGCGGGCCAGCCAGATGCGACCATCGCAGCCACGAAACTGCACCTCGGCAAAGCCGCTGGCGTGGCCGCGACTGAGGATACCGCGCACGTCGTTGGCCTTGAGCTTCTCTTCATCATCCATGCGGCCCACTTCGGCCACGTTCTTGCGATTGGCGATAAAGCGCGGCATCTCGTCGTATAAGGCCAGACAAATGGCGTCGAGCAGGGTGCTTTTGCCTGCGCCGGTGTTGCCGGTGATGGCAAACAGACCGGCGGCGCCGAGGGCCCCCTTGGTAAAGTCGATGGTGAAGGGGCCGGTCAGACTGGCCAGATTCTCACCTGACAGAGACAAGATTTTCATTGGTTTGACTCCTTCACCTGCTCCAGGATCTCTTCAAACGAGGCGACCAGCCCGGCCTCGGGCTCCCCTTCAAACTGGCGCTGATAGCAGAGGCGAAACACCTCGGTGGGGGAGAGCTCATCGAGCCTGCGCCGCTCGCGACCATCGGCCAGCCCTTCCCCCGTGCCCTGATATTGGGTGCTGATGCGGGCCAGACGCACCGGTTTATCTGCGATGGCGGCGAGAATGCGCTCGCGGATGCGGGCCTCGGGCTTGGGCAGCAGCAGCCGCACTTCGAGGAAAGGTTGTGCCTCTTGTGGACAATCAGGCAGCTCGAGCGATGCGATGGCGTTCAGCGCGTCGTCGAGGGTGTTCTGGGGCAGGCGGATCATCTCCACCGCGCGGGGCACCGGGATCCGCTCCAGCCCGGCCAGTTTCCCCTCCGCAAAGGTCACTTCCAGCACCTGATGGTTGTAGTTGGCTTCGGCGAGCGAAAGCGGCAGCGGCGAGCCGCTGTAGTGCACCCCCTCGGCCGGGCTCTGGGCCAGATGAAGGTGGCCGAGCGCCGTGTAGTCTGCACCGGCAAAGAGTTCGGCGGGCAGGGCGTGCTGGTTGCCGCCAAGCACCCGCCGCTCTGACAGCTCCGAGAGCTGGCCCGCCGCCAGATAGGCGTGGCCCATGGCGATGAGCGGCAGATCCTCCCCGCAGCGAGCGCGCCCTTCGGCCAGTACCTCGGCGTAGACCTGACGCACCCCTTCGATCAGCCTGTCTTGTCCTTCTGCCAACTGCTCCACCCGCAGATCGCTGCTGCGCAGGAACGGCACGGCGGCGCACCAGGCGGCAATGCTGCCCTCCCGGTCTTGCAGCGGTACCAGCAGACGGTCGGTCTCGAGCTTGCCCTCACTGTCGCGGCTGATGCTGCCCACCAGATGCAGATCAAAGGCGCGCAGCAGCTCGTGGGGGGCATCGAGCTTGGAGGGGGAGTCGTGGTTGCCGCCGATCAGCACCATGTTGAGTTGGGGCATCTCGGCGCGCAGCCGCGCCAGAAAACGGTAGAGCTGTTGCCAGGCGCTGGCGGGGGGATTGGCGGTATCAAACAGATCGCCCGCTACCAACAGGGCGTCGATCTCGCGCGCCTTGAGGGTGTCGCTCAGCCAGTCGAGAAAGGCATCGTGTTCAAAACGGCGGTCGTGACCATGGAGTTGATGGCCAAGGTGCCAGTCGGCGGTATGGAGGATTTTCATTGGAAAGCAGCCCGGTTGCAGGGACGGTGCCTGTGGCACCCGATGAAGACAAGATGAGGATGCCCCGTGCTTTTTTCAAGTAAAACAGGGGGCTGGCATCGATTCAGGCAGGTTCGCAGCACATCCGGTATTGGGGGTGGCCGGTAAGGGGATCGGACTCCTCGGCCTCGATAACGAAGCCGTGGCGGCGATAGAAACGCACCGCCTGATCGTTCTCGACGAAGACCCGGGCGTGGAGCGACGCCCCCTGACGCTTGGCCTCCTGCAGCAGGGCGTGGCCGACGCCGCGGCCCTGACGATCGGGGCGCACGAACAGGGCGGCGAGATAGTTGTCCACCAGCGCCATGAAACCGAGCAGATCGCCGCGATCCTCGAACACCCAGATGGCGGCGCGATCGAGATAGCGGGTACGCAGATCCTCCTGGGCCTGCCACCAGCAGGAGGCATCGACGAAATCGTGGGCCTGCAGGGAGGCCAGCAACCAGATTTCGACGATCTCTTCCATGTCTTCCGGGCGACTGGGCCGCAACATACCTTCATCCTTATTAACAATTTACTTTCGCAGTCTAGGAGAACTTGATGAACAAACTGGTGACATAAATGAGACCCTGTGAGGTCGATCGCCCTTTATTTATCGAGAATGATTGGCTGATCACAAAGCGCCTCTCTAGTACAATGCCCGCCGGACAATCTAGAGACCGAGGACGCCATGTGGTTTAAAAACCTGCAGATTTATCGCTTTACCCGCCCCTTTGACCTGACCGTGGATCAGCTGGAAACCCAGCTGGAAGCCTGTGCCTTCACCCCTTGCGGCAGTCAGGACATCTCCCGTTTCGGGTGGGTCAAGCCCCTTGGCAAATTCGGCTCAACCCTGACCCACTCTGCTTCCGGCCACATCCTCATCTGCGCCCGCAAAGAGGAGAAGATGCTGCCCGGTACCGTGGTCAAGGAGATGCTGGCCGAGAAGGTAGAGGCGATCGAGTTCGAACAGGGACGCGCCCTCAAGAAGAAAGAGAAGGAGGCGTTGAAAGAGGAGATCCTCCATACCCTGCTGCCCCGTGCCTTTAGTCGTACCAGCCAGACCTTCGCCTGGATCAATCCGGCCGACAATTTGATGGTGGTGGATGCAGGTTCTGCCAAGAAGGCGGACGATCTGCTGGCGCTGCTGCGCAAATCTATCGGTTCCCTGCCGGTGGTGCCGGTGGCCCTCAAGAACCCACCCGAGATCACCATGACCGAGTGGTTGAACGAGGGCAACCTGCCCGCCTCCTTCACGCTGGAAGATGAAGCCGAGCTGCGCAGTGCCATGGAGCACGGCGGCATCATCCGCTGCAAGCAGCAGGATCTGATGACGGATGAAATCAAGAACCATCTGGCCAACGACAAGCTGGTGACCAAGCTGGCCCTTAACTGGGGCGAGACCGTCAGCTTCGTGCTGGGGGATGATCTCTCCATCAAGCGTCTGAAATTCAGCGAAGAGCTGCGCGAGCAGAACGACGACGTCACCAGCGAAGATCCGGCTGCCCGTCTGGATGCGGACTTCGCGCTGGTCACCGCCGAGCTGTCCCAGTTTATCCCGGCGCTGTTTGCCGCCCTGGGTGGTGAAGAGCAGTCCATCTAACCGGACTTGCGCCTGTTTGGCCTCTGCCATCCCATCGTAAAAGCCGCCTTCGGGCGGTTTTTTTATGTCTGTTACGGATAGCCATTATTGATAGATGAGTAAGATATTGATCTTGTTCAATAACTTGAGCTACCAGCGCCAATCGTGACATAGTCCCTCTTTATGGTCATAAAACAGACAAGGAGAGTGTCATGTTGCGCAAACCTCTGGGGCTCGCTATCGCCCTTGCCCTGCTGGCCGGTTGTGCCAGTGACAACGGCTTTCACTACACCCCGCCAGCCCAGACCCTGAGCGCGCCGGAAGCCGCCAGTGGCTGGACCGACAAGCAGGGCTGGCAGGGCCATGACTTCATGGTGGCGGCCGCCAACCCGCTGGCGGTGGATGCGGGCTACCAGATCATCAAGGCCGGTGGCAGTGCCGTCGATGCTGCCATTGCGGTACAGCTGGTGTTGACGCTGGTTGAGCCGCAATCCTCCGGGATCGGTGGCGGGACGCTGCTGCTGGTGTGGGATGGCCGCAAGGTGAGTGCGGTGGATGGCCGCGAGACGGCGCCGGCTGCCGCCACCGACCAGCTGTTTATGCAAGATGGCAAGCCGCTGGCGTTTTATGACGGGGTGGTGGGAGGCCGCTCGGTCGGCGTTCCCGGCACCCTGCGCGCTCTGGCACTGGCCCATCAACGTTATGGCAAGCTGCCCTGGGCTGCGTTGTTCGAGCCCGCCATCACGCTGGCAGAGCAAGGATTTGTGATAAGTCCACGGCTGGCCACATTGCTGGCCAAGGATCCCTATCTGGCACGGGATCCGCAGGCGCGAGCCTACTTCTATCAGGCGGATGGCAGCCCCAAAATGGCAGGCACCCGGCTGACCAACCCGGCGCTGGCCAAGGTGCTGCGCACTCTGGCCACAGAGGGGGCGGATGCCTTCTATCAGGGGCCGCTGGCGGATGCCATGGTGGCCAAGGTACGCCAACATCCCACCAATCCCGGGGTACTGGCGGCCACCGATCTGGCCAGCTATCAGGCCAAAGTGCGGGATGGCCTCTGCTTTGACTATCGCCAGAGCAAGATCTGCGGCTTTCCCACTCCCTCGTCCGGCACCCTGGCGCTCGGCCAGATCTTCGGCATGCTGGAGAACCGCGATATGGCGGCCCTCAAGCCGATCACCACGAAGGAGGGGGGACTGGCTGCTTCCAGCGAGGCTATCCACCTCTACAGCGAAGCGGCGCGTCTCGCCTTCGCCGATCGCAACCAGTACGTCGCCGACAGCGATTTTGTCAGCGTGCCGGTGCAGGGGCTGCTGGACAAGGGCTATCTGGCCGAACGCGGCAAGCTTGTCGGTCAGCTCTCCATGGGGATTGCCAAGCCCGGTACGCCGCCACTGGCGCTGGCGCGGGGCAAGGATGCGACCCCGGAACTCCCCTCCACCAGCCATGTCTCGATCGTCGACAAGGCAGGGATGGCCATCTCCATGACCAGCTCCATCGAGGATGGTTTCGGATCGCGTCAGATGGTCAACGGCTACCTGCTCAACAACCAGCTCACCGATTTCTCCTTCACCTCGGTGGATGCTGCCGGTCTGCCGGTGGCAAACCGGGTAGAGCCGGGCAAGCGGCCCCGCTCCTCCATGTCACCCCTGCTGGTGTTTGACAAGCCAAGCGGCGAGCTGACCATGACGCTGGGCTCGCCGGGGGGCTCCGCCATCATCAACTACGTGGGCAAGACCCTGCTCGGTACTCAGGATTGGGGCCTGAACCTGCAACAGGCCATCAACCTGCCCAACTTTGGCAGCCGCAACGGCCCCACCGAGCTGGAAGCGGGACGCACCCCCATGTCGGTGGTCGAGGGATTGAAGGCGAGGGGACATGAGGTGGTACTGAACGAGCAAACCTCCGGCCTGCAAGGGGTTGAGCGCAATGGCGGTGGCTGGTTTGGCGCAGCGGATCCGCGCCGGGAAGGGATCGCCAAGGGGGAGTGAGGTTCCCATAGCAACAAGGCCAGCATGATGCTGGCCTTGTTGTTGATGGAGCGTGACGGAGCGCTTACTGGATACCCAGCAGCTCCACGTCGAAGATCAGGACTGATCCCGGCGGGATTTTGCCAGCGGCGCGGTCGCCGTAGGCGAGGTTGGCAGGGATGTAGAAACGGGTCTTCTCACCTTCCACCATCAGCTGCACCCCTTCGGTCCAGCCAGCGATCACCTGATTGAGGCCAAACTCGATGGGCTCGCCACGGGCGACCGAGCTGTCAAAGACGGTGCCATCCAGCAGTTTGCCCTCGTAGTGCACCTTCACCTTGCTGGTGGCGGTGGGGTGAACGGTGCCGGTGCCCGGGGTCAGCACTTCGTACTGCAGGCCGGAGGCGGTGGTGGTCACCAGCGGCTTCTCCTTGTTGCTGGCGAGGAACTCGGCGCCAATCCGCACGTTGTCGGCCGCCAGCTTCTTGTTGTTGCTGCTGGAGTAGAAGTAGTAGGCCACACCGGCGATGAGCAGCGCGATCAGTATGAATTTCATCGGTTTTTCCTGTTCCATGAAATGTAAAAAGTGCAATGAGGGCGTCATCTTATCGCGCACCGCCCCTGATGGCGAGCCACAGGGCGGGAGGATGTGAGCGGGCAGGCAAAGCCCGGCGAGCTGGACGCAAAAAGGGGCGAGTCGGTGACTCGCCCCTTGCCATGACGGCGGCGCTTACTTGGCGGCCACCATCATCAGGGCGGGCAGGGCGAAGAAGAGACCCGTCACATAACCCAGAGCCAGCAGTTTGTTCTCGCTGCCTACCCGGGCCAGCCCCTCGGCGGCGCGTACCGGCAGGTCACGCAGGAAGGGGATGCCATAGATGATGACCACGGCAAAGAGGTTGAACAGCACGTGGACCAGCGCGATGGTCAGGGCCAGCTGGGCACCGGCTCCACTGATGGCAGTGGCAGCCAGCAGGGCGGTGATGGTGGTCCCGATATTGGCCCCCAGTGTGAAGGGGTAGAGCTGACGGGTGCTGAACACACCGCCGCCGGCCAGCGGGATCATCAGGCTGGTGGTGGTGGAGGAGGACTGCACCATGATGGTCACCAGCGCACCGGAGGTGATGCCGGTCAGCGGGCCACGGCCCAGCGCCTTGTGCAGCACCTCTTTGGCACGGCCAACCAGTACCTGTTGCAGCACTTTGCCGAGATACGTGACGCAGGCGAGGATCAGCAGGATACCGATGATGATGGTCGCGATGGCGGCACCCTTGCCAGGCAGGAAGGCAACGGCGCTGTCAATCAGCTGCTGGGCCGGTGCGGTCAGCGGCTTCATGAAATCCATGCCCTTCATCGACATGTTGGCGGAGCCTACCAGCAGGTTGGCCAGCCACTCGGCGCTGTGTTGCAGCAGGCCGAACATCAGCTCCAGCGGCAGGAAGATGAACACCGCCAGCAGGTTGAAGAAGTCGTGCACGGTGGCGGCGGCGAAAGCGCGGCGGAACTCGGCGCGATCCCGCACATGGCCCATGGAGACGATGGTGTTGGTGATGGTGGTGCCGAGGTTGGCACCCATGACCATGGGGATGGCCATGCCGATGGGCAGGCCGCCAGCCACCAGACCGACGATCACCGAGGTGACGGTGCTGGAGGATTGCACCAGCGCGGTAGCGAGAATACCCAGCAGCAGGGCGACAAAGGGGTTGTTGGCAAAGGCGAAGATCTGGGCTGCACCCTCGGCGCCGCCGGAGAAATCTTTGAAACCGTGGGAAATGGCGCCCACGGCAACCAGGATCAGGTAGACCAGTACGATGACACTCATCCAGTTGAACAGGGCGCGGGTCGCGGGCGGCTGTGACAAGGAGTGATGGTGTTGCATAAAGCCTCTTGAGACGGTCGTTCCGTCTTGGGTTGTTGATGACCCGCGCATTTAATCAATGGTTAATGACAGAAATATGACAACGTGACATTTCGATGATGTTTTTATGACGACGAACTGCGGCGACAGGCGCTGACCGAGCCGGTTGGCTCAGGGGTGGCAAAAGGGGGGACGAAGGCACTGCCGCCTTGCCAGCCGGGACGTGATCGCTACACTGCGCCCCTTTATTGGCAAGCAGGAGTAAACAAGATGATGCGTGCATGGATCCTCTCTCTGTCGCTGGGGCTGCTCTCGGCAGGGGCACAGGCCAGCCTGTTTAAAACCGACTGCAACCTCGACAAGGCCCTAAAAAACGAAGCGGTGAATGCCACTCTGGGGGTCAAGGGCAACTGTGATACCAGCAAGCTGGTGAAGCAGGAGAAAGAGAAGGTGAAAGCTGAGGTGCAAAAAGGCCGCACCGACCTGCTGGGCGAGAAGCGTGCCGACCTCAAGGAGAGCGGCAACGGTATGCAGCAGAAGATGGACAAGGCAAACCAGCAGCTGCACAAGGCGGAGCAGGATGCCAAGACCATCGCTCGCGATCCGCTCAAGGCTGCGGCGACCGCCGTACTGGATAAGCAGTAAGCAGACCGGGCCCAAGCCCGTGTGACCGGCAAGAGACCGGCAGCAAAAAGGGGAGCCATGGCTCCCCTTCTGTCTATCCGTTATCCGCAAAGGATCAGGCGTCAGCCGCCTCTTCGTACTGACGGAACGGGATGCGGAACACCGCCAGACGCAGGAACAGATAGGTTGCGCCGAGGCCCGCCCAGATCAGGCCCAGCTCCAGCGAGCTCTGCTCCAGGTTGATCCACAGCGCACCGATGGTGGCGGCGCCGAGCAGCGGCATCAACAGGTAGATGACGTGATCCTTGAGGGTCTTGTTGCGCTTCTCGCGCACCCAGAACTGACCGATCACCGACAGGTTGACGAAGCTGAACGCCACCAGTGCGCCGAAGTTGACCAGCGCCAGCGCGGTATCCAGATCAAACGAGACGGCGGAGAGGGCCAGACCACCCACCATCAGCACGTTGATGGCTGGGGTGCGGTATTTCGGGTGGATGTAGCCAAACACCCGCTCCGGGATCATGCGATCACGCCCCATCACGTAGAGGATGCGCGACACACCGGCGTGAGCCGCCATGCCGGAGGCCAGTACCGCGACCGTGGTGCAGACCAGCACCACGGACTGGAAGAAGGTGCCGCCAACGTAGAGGGCGATCTCCGGCAGTACTGCATCCGGATGCTGAAAGCGGGCAAGGCTCGGGAAGTAGAGCTGCAGGCAGTAAGAGACCACCACGAAGATGATGCCGCCGATAAGGGCAGTCAGCACGATCGCCTTGGGGATCACCTTGCCGGCATTCGGAGTCTCTTCGGAGAGGGAACTCAGACCGTCAAAGCCCAAGAACGAGAAGCAGAGGATGGTTGCACCGGTAAAGAGCGGTACCAGCTGTGCTGACTCGAAGTGGAACGGACGGCTGCTCATCAGGGTGCCAGCCCCTTCACCGTGGTAGATGCCCCACGCCATCAGGCCGATAAAGAGGGTGATGATGGCCAGCTGGATCACCACGATCAGACCGTTGAAGTTAGCCACCAGATTGATGCCGCGCAGGTTCAGGAAGGTCATCACGGTCACCAGACCGAAGATGAACACCCAAGGCTCGACGCCCGGGAACATGGCGGTCAGGTAGATCTTGGCCAGCAGGATGTTGATCATCGGCATGAACATGTAATCGAGCAGGGATGACCAGCCGACCATGAAACCGACGTAGGGGTTGAACACCTTCTGGGCATAGGTATAGGCAGAGCCCGCAGAGGGGAACTTGCGTACCAGATGTCCGTAGCTGAAAGCGGTGAGCAGGATGCCACCCAGAGCCAGCAGATAGGCGGTGGCGACCCGGCCATCGGTGATGTCACCGACGATGGCGAAGGTGTCGAAGACAGCCATGGGGGTCAGATAGGCCAGACCCATCACAATCACTTGTGTCAGGGTAAGGGTCTTGAGCAGCTTGGCGTTTTGCGATGCCATTACGCTTTCTCCTCAATCAGTGCCGCAGCACGTGCTTGCAACGAGCGCAGGGATACGATGGATTCGCAAGCCTGTACATCAAGGGCGCCGGGGAGGCGCATACCGGGCTGTACCGGCAGGAAAGCATTAAAACGCCCCATTGTTATCCTCTCAACGTCGGGAGATTGTTTGGCAATCTCGAATATCACTTCCGGAAACGTTCCGGCCTCTTGTGGTGGGTTTGTACTGCACTTCAAAAATACAAAAACCGATGTCGCAGTGAACATCGGTCCTTTATTGGCGGCGTATTGTGCATTCGGTCAGCCCCCTTGACAAGCAAAAAAGGGCGGATTAACGCATTTTTTTGCATACGCATGGGGCAGGTAAGTGGTCACTCTCCCCCTGCAGCCGTCCCCGAGCCGCTCCCCCTTTTTCGGGGGGGAAGAGAACCCTGTCATGGCGTATGAAAAATCGGCAAATCGGGGCTGCAGGGTGCATAGCGCCTCAACATTGATCCTGATCATATTTGGCGGTGTTCCCCCGGGCTCGAGTCCTGCGAGCTTATCGGCTGGCGGGGGATGGGAGGGGGTGAAGTGGAAAAAGAGTGGTTGCATATCCATTCATATTAATGACTGAGGATAAGAGGCGACGCGGCTCGGGCCATGGCCCGGCGAGCAGTCCGGCTGGGTAGTTATTTGAAATCAGTCACACTTCCTGCACAAACCGCGTTTCTGGCAACCCGTGCAGCTGGCCACCAGCGCGCCGCAAAAACAACAAGGAGCCCGCAGGCTCCTTGTTCTCTATCGGGGGGAGGGGCGCCAGTAGTTACTGGGCGATCTCCACCTTGTCGGCGGTATGCAGCGGGATGCGGAACACGGTGAGGCGCAGGAACAGGTAGATGGCCCCCAGCGCCGCCCAGATCAGCCCCAGCTCGAAGGAAGAGGGCTCGAGGTTGAGCCACAGCACCCCGATGCAGGCGGCGCCACAGAGTGGCAACAGCAGGTACATCAGGTGATCCTTGAGACACTTGTTGCGGCCCAGCTTCACATAGAAGTGGGCAATCACCGCCAGGTTGACGAAGGTGAAGGCCACCAGGGCGCCGAAGTTGATCAGCGCCAGCGCCATCTCCAGATCCAGCGACACCGCAGAGAGGGCCAGCAGGCCGACCAGCAGCACGTTGAACGCCGGGGTCTGCCACTTCGGATGGATGTAGCCGAAGAAGCGGGCGGGCAGGGCGCGATCACGACCCATCACGTAGAGCAGGCGCGATACACCGGCGTGGGAGGCGAGCCCCGAGGCCAGCACCGCTACTGTGGTGCAGACCAGCACCACCGCCTGGAACAGCTTGCCGCCGACATAGAGGGCGATCTCCGGCAATACCGCATCCGGATGCTGGAAGCGGGAGATGTCCGGGAAGTAGAGTTGCAGGAAGTAGGAGGTGGTGACAAACAGCACGCCGCCAATCAGCGCCGTCAGCACGATGGCGCGGGGGATCACCCGATCCGCGTCCGGGGTCTCTTCCGACAGGGTACTGATGGCGTCAAAGCCGAGGAACGACAGACAGAGGATGGAGGCCCCCATCAGCAGCGGCGACACCTGGATCTGCTCCGAGAAGAAGGGACGGCTGCTCGCCACGGTGCCCAGCCCTTCACCGTTGTGCACGCCCCAGGCGATCAGGCCGATGAAGATGGCGATGATGCTGAACTGCATCACCACGATCAGGCTGTTGAAGTTGGCTACCAGCTTGATGCCGCGCAGGTTGAGGGCGGTCATCACCGCCGCCAGACCGAAGATATAGGTCCAGGGCTCTACGTTCGGGAAGAGGGCTTCCAGATAGATCTTGGCCAGCAGCATGTTGATCATCGGCATAAACATGTAGTCGAGCAGGGAGGTCCAGCCCACCATAAAGCCGACATAGGGGTGAAACACCTTCTGGGCATAGGTATAGGCGGAGCCGGCTGACGGGAACTTGCGCACCAGATGGCCGTAGCTCAGGGCAGTGAACAGCATGCCGATGAGGGCAAACAGGTAGGCGGTCGGCACATGACCTTCGGTGATCTCGGTAACGATGCCGAAGGTGTCGAACACCGCCATGGGGGTGAGGTACGCCAGTCCCATAACCACGACCTGCCACAGTTTGAGGGTCTTTTTCAGACCAACCTGCTGGGCCGCCATTATGCATGTTCCTCATGCAGTGCCAGAGTGGCACGGTCCATCAACGAAACCGGGAGAGAGGCCCGGGAATCAAGGGCGCCAGGGCGGCGCACACCGGCCGTGGCCGGTTGGAAAGCATTGAGATGCCCCATGTTGTTCCTCACTAGACTTGGTGTCGGGAGACTGCTGCCAATCTCGCTATCTTTTCCGGGGGTGATCCGGCCTCGTTTATGGGTTTGTTCACTGTCTAAAAAAGAACCGATGCCATTGTTTTACATCGGTTCTTTCAGTGGCGGCGCATTGTGCATTTGCAGGGCCCCCTTGACAAGAAAAAAAGGGGGCAAAATTGCATTTATTTGCACAGGTAAGTGGTCACTTTCCTGCTGGTCAGGCCTGCACGGCCTCCAGTGATTTTTCAAGGAGTTGCAGCCCCTCGTCAATCACTGCCGCAGGGGCTGTCAGGGGGGCGAGAAAACGGATGACATTTGCGCGCACCCCGCATGAGAGCAGGACCAGACCGCGTTTTCCCGCCTCGGCCACCAGTCGTTTGGTGAGGTCGGGATCGGGCTGGCTGGCATCACGGCGTTTCACCAGCTCCATGGCCACCATGGCACCGGGGCCGCGAATTTGACCTATGCAGTCAAAACGCTCGGCTATGCGTTCCAGCCCCGCCTTGATCTGCTCCCCCTGATCCAGCGCTTTCTGGTTGAGTTTCTCCTCGTCGATCACCTGCAAGACCGCCAGCGCGGCGGCGCAGGCGATGGGGGAACCGGCATAGGTGCCACCCAGGCCCCCCGGCTTGGCCGCGTTCATGATCTCCGCCTTGCCCACCACCGCCGAGAGAGGGAAGCCCCCCGCCAGACTCTTGGCCAGGGTCATGATGTCCGGCTCGATGCCGGCATATTCGGTGGCGAAGGTTTTGCCGGTGCGGCAAAAACCGCTCTGGATCTCGTCGCAGATGAGCAAAATACCGTGCTGGTCGCAGACGCTGCGCAGCTTCTGCATAAAGCTCGGGGAGGCGGGATAGAAGCCCCCTTCGCCCTGCACCGGCTCGATGATGATGGCTGCCACCCGGCTCGGCTCGATATCGGCGCTGAAGCAGAGCTCGAGGGCGTGCAGAGCATCCTCTTCACTCACCCCCAGATAATCGGCGGGGAAGGGGATGTGGTAGACCTCGCCCGGGAAGGGGCCAAAGCCGGTCTTGTAGGGCACCACCTTGCCGGTGAGCGCCATCCCCATCATGGTGCGGCCATGAAAGCCCCCCTTGAAGGCGATGGTGCCGCTGCGGCCGGTGTGGGCACGGGCAATCTTGATGGCGTTCTCGACCGCTTCGGCGCCGGTGGAGAGAAACAGGGTGCGCTTCGGCGTCGGGCCGGGCACCAGGGCGTTGAGCTTTTCGGCAAGCTCGATATAGCCCGGGTAGGGGGTGACCTGAAAGCAGGTGTGGCTGAATTTTTCCAGCTGCTCGCGCACTGCCGCCACCACTTTCGGGTGGTTGTGGCCGGTATTGAGCACGGCGATGCCGGAGGCAAAGTCGATGTAGCGGTTGCCCTCCACATCCCACAGCTCGGCATTTTGCGCCCGGTCGATAAAGACCGGCAGCAGGGTACCGACGCCGTTGACCACGGCCGCTTCGCGGCGCGCTTGCCACGCCTTGTTTGATTCTGACTGACTCATCTTTCCTCCCTGAGGGGCCGCAGCCCCCGATATTCCCTGAAAATGTGGCAGGCGTTTTGGCGCCCATCACCGCCGACCAGCCCATCGGGCCAGATCGGCGGCGCCTTGTCTCTCTGTTGCTGCCCTAGCGAATGGCGCCAAAGCAGAGGTATTTGGTCTCCAGATACTCCTCCAGCCCCTCGGCGGCCCCTTCCCGGCCCAACCCCGACTCCTTGATGCCGCCAAAGGGGGCCAGCTCGGTCGAGATGATCCCCTCGTTGATGCCGACCATGCCGTACTCCAGCTGCTCGGCGACGCGCCATACCCGTGCGATATCGCGTCCATAGAAGTAGGCGGCCAGGCCATAAGGGGTGTCGTTGGCAATGGCGATGGCTTCGGCTTCCGTCTCGAAGCGCACTAGCGGGGCGACCGGGCCGAAGATCTCCTCCTGCAGAATGGGGTTGGTTTTATCCACCTTGCCCAAAATGGTGGGTTGGTAGAAGAGGGGACCGGCGGGGTGGGCTTCGCCCCCCAGCAGCACTTCGGCACCGGCGGCGACCGATTGCTGCACCAGCTCGGCCACCTTGCTGGCGGCGGTGGGGTTGATGAGCGGGCCGATCTGGGTGCCCTCCGCCATGCCATCTCCCACCTTGAAGGCGGCGACGGCGGCAGTCAGCTTCTCGGCGAAGGCGTCATAGACGCTGGCCTGCACCAGAATGCGGTTGGCGCAGACGCAGGTCTGCCCGGCGTTGCGGTATTTGGAGGCGAGTGCCCCGGCCACTGCGGCATCGAGGTCGGCGTCGTCAAAGACGATAAAGGGGGCGTTGCCACCCAGCTCCAGCGACAGCTTCTTCATGGTGTCGGCGCACTGGCGCATCAGCAGCTTGCCGATGCGGGTGGAGCCGGTGAAGGAGAGCTTGCGCACCACCGGATTGCTGCACAGCTCGTTGCCCACCGCGCTCGCCTGATGGCTGGTGACGATATTGATGACACCGGCGGGGATGCCCGCCTGCTCGGCAAGCAGCGCCAGTGCCAGCGCGCAGAGCGGGGTCTCGGCGGCAGGCTTGATGACGATAGTGCAACCGGCTGCCAGCGCCGGGCCCGCCTTGCGGGTGATCATGGCAATGGGGAAATTCCACGGGGTGATGGCGGCGACGACCCCGACCGGCTGCTTGATGGTTGCCAACCGGCGATCGCCGCTAAAGCCCGGGATGGTGCGGCCATAGGCGCGCTTGCCCTCCTCGGCGAACCACTGGATAAAGCTGGCGCCATAGGCCACCTCGCCCTTTGCTTCCGCCAGCGGCTTGCCCTGCTCGCAGGTCATGATGCGGGCCAGCTCGTCGCTGTGGGCGGTGATGGCGGCAAACCAGGCGTAGAGCTTGTTGCTGCGCTCCTTGGCAGTCAGCGCAGCCCAGGCGGGTTGCGCCGCGTGGGCGGCCGCGATGGCGCGGCGGGTATCCTCGGCATCCATGTCGGGCACCTGGGTAATGACGGCCCCGCTGGCGGGGTTGGTGACCTCGAAGGTGCGGCCGCTGGCGGCCTCGCACCACTGTCCATCTATATAGGCGCGGGATGTGATCAAGCTGGAGTGGGATGTTGTTCCTGACATGAGAAGCCTCGAGTGTGGGTCAGAGCAGCTGGTTGCCGGAGTGAGCCGACCCTTCCTGCGCCGCTACCGTATAAAATAATAAGCACAGGAAGACCATAATTTGAGCTGAAATGTTTTTCAAGTGTTAAATATATTTGAATTGCTGGGGCGCGCCATGCTAGAAAATGTGCTGTGTAGCGCGCTTTCCTCCGTTCGCTTGCAGGCTGTAAGTGGGCAGACGACTGGGGGATGGTAAATCAGGTGTGCAAAATAATGAACGGCTGTGCTGTGTAACATAGTGAGCGGCAAGGGAAAGCTGGTTGGCTATTTTAACCAGCAGGGTAAACAGGCAGCGCCTGATCCGATGCGATCACGCGCAAGCAGGAGAGGCTGATGATGCAAGGATGCAGACATGGCGCAGCAGAGGGCCTGTCATGAGCGGGCCACAGAGCCGGGAGGGCGTGGCTCGACCGTTGAGTGTGGCTGACGCCGGGGCGCGCACCATGGGGGAACGGCTGGCGGCGGTACGCCATCAGCTGGGGCTCTCCCAGCGGCGAGCGGCCGAGCTGAGCGGCCTGACCCACGGCGCCATCTGCATGATCGAGCAGGACAAGGTGAGCCCCTCGGTCGCCTCCCTGCAAAAGCTGCTCACCATCTACGGCCTGCCGCTGTCGCGCTTCTTCGCCGAGGAGGAGAGCCGCACTCCGGAAGTGGTGATCAAGGCTGAGCAGCTGATCGAGCTGGGCAGTCAGGGGGTCTCCCTCAAGCTGGTGCACAACGGCAACAACCGCCGCCAGCTCGGCTTTATGCTGGAGACCTATCCCCCCGGCACCGACACCGGCGGTCAGGTGACCCATCAGGGGGAGGAGGTCGGCACCGTGCTGGAGGGGTCGGTGATCCTGACGGTGGCGGGCCAGAGTTATCAGCTGGAGGCGGGCGACAGCTATGTGATCGACACCGGCGAGCCCCACAGTTTCAGCAATCCGTCGGGGGAGACCTGTCGCATCGTCAGCGCCCACACCCCGGCGAGCTTTTAATCCTGACAGTAGTTTGGCAACAGAACCGGTAAGGAAACAGGGATCATGACCGAACATGTAAACAGTTACTACGCAGCCAGTGCTAATAAACACGCGCCCTACCCGACATTGACCGAGCAGCTGGAGTGCGATGTCTGCGTCATCGGGGCGGGCTATACCGGCCTATCCAGCGCCTTGCATCTGGTAGAGAAGGGCTACAAGGTGGTGGTGCTGGAGGCTGCCCGGGTCGGCTTTGGCGCCAGCGGCCGCAACGGCGGCCAGATCGTCAACTCCTACAGCCGTGACATCGACACCATAGAAGCGAACTGCCCGCCGGATCAGGCCAGACTGCTCGGTTCCATGTTGTTTGAGGGGGGACAGATCATCCGCGAGCGGATCAAGCGCTACAACATCCAGTGCGATCTGCAGGAGGGGGGCGTCTTTGCCGCCGAGACCGAGAAGCAGCTGCACGAGCTCAAATCCCAATACGCCCGCTGGCAGAAGTGGGGTAACGACCAGCTGGAGCTGCTCGATGCCAAGG
This sequence comes from Aeromonas sp. s11, assembly GCF_040907945.1. NCBI lineage: Bacteria > Pseudomonadati > Pseudomonadota > Gammaproteobacteria > Aeromonadales > Aeromonadaceae > Aeromonas > Aeromonas sp. s11. The sequence goes on from NZ_JBFOCU010000024.1 coordinate 62,704, forward strand.
GGGTGCGCGAGGTGGTGGCGAGCGATCGCTACGTCGGCGCCCTGCTCGACAAGAGCGGCGGCCATATCCACCCCCTCAATCTGGCGTTGGGGGAGGCTGAAGCCATCCGCATCCAGGGGGGGCAGATCTTCGAACAATCCGCCGTCACCAGCATCACACCGGGCCAGCCGGCGCTGGTCAAGACCGCCAAGGGGGCGGTGAAGGCGTGCTTTGTGGTGGTGGCGGGCAACGCTTACCTCGGCAATCTGGTGCCGGAACTGGCCAGCAAGAGCATGCCTTGCGGCACCCAGGTGATCGCCACCGAGGTGCTGGGAGAGGAGCGGGCCCGGTCACTCTTGCCGCAAAACTACTGTCTGGAGGATTGCAACTATCTGCTCGACTACTACCGCACCTCCGGCGATCACCGGCTGCTCTATGGCGGCGGCGTGGTCTATGGGGCGCGGGATCCGGCGGATATCGAGCGGCTGATCATCCCCAAAATGCTCAAGACCTTCCCGCAGCTGGCCGACGTCAAGGTGGAGTACACCTGGACTGGCAACTTCCTGCTCACCCTGTCGCGGCTGCCGCAGTTTGGTCGCATCGGCCCCAACATCTACTACATGCAGGGCTACAGCGGCCACGGCGTCACCTGTACCCATCTGGCGGGCAAGCTGCTTTCGGAGGTGCTGAGCGGTCAGGCCGAGCGCTTCGATGCCTTTGCCAAACTGCCGCACTACCCCTTCCCGGGTGGCCGCCTGTTCCGCATCCCCTTCACCGCCGCGGGCGCCGCCTGGTACACCCTGCGCGACCGCTTGGGGGTATAAGAGCTGCCCAGCGAGAAATGTGGGCTGGTGGTTGCCGCTTAGCTAGCGCTGACGCCAGCACCAATACCGGAAACAACAAGGCCACCGAGAGGGTGGCCTTGTTGTTTATCAAGCAGCAGCGCGCTGTTTAGCTGTAGAAGGCTTCAACGGTGCCTTTGAGTTTGATCAGGATGGGTTGACCACGGCGATCCAGCGCCTTGGGGGAGGGGATCTTCACCCAACCTTCGCTGATGCAGTACTCCTCGACATCGGTGCGCTCTTTGCCGTTCAGGCGAATACCGATCGGGTGCTCGAAGCAGGCGGCCACATAGTGAGGGCTGCGGGGATTGCAGGATAGGTGATCCGGCAGAGCCGGTTTGATGCTGGTATCGCTCATCGATATAACCCGAAATGAATAAAAAGTGGGTCATTGTAGAGAATGCCGCCATGGCATTCAAGGAGGCCCAATACCGGCCAAGGCGGGCGGCCATCTATGTTGGCGCTCCGCTTATCCCCGTTGCCAATGCATCACCAACTCGGGGTGGCCGCTATGCTCGCACAACTGCTGCTCACCCTCTTTGAAACCGTTGCGGGAATAGAAGCGCCGCGCCTGCTCATTTTCGGCGTAGACCGTCAACTCGAGCCGGTCATAGTGTGCCTTGAGGTGATCGAGCAGTCGGCGACCCAGCTCGTGTGACTGCTGGTCAGGGGAGATAAACAACGCCGCCACAGTACCCTGATACCAGGAGATAAAGCCCAGTAGCTGTCCATCCTCCTCATAGACCCAGCTCTTGCTGGCGGGCAGATAGATATCCCGCATCGCTGCCCGTTGCTCATGCCAAAAGGCGGCGGGAATAAAGTCGTGGGCTTGTACCGATGCCTGATACCAGAGCTCGACGGCGGCATCCAGATCGGTGGCAGATAATGGGCGGATCATCGTGGCCTCAAAGTGTGGAAATAACGCAATTACGTAGGCTCGATAAGCGCAGCGTAATCGGGCATTCGCGGTAGCGAGAGGGGGGAGAGTTCTGCGCCACTCCTGGTTCGCCACCTTGGCCAAAATGACAAGGCTGTGATTTATGCAATCCCTGTTACCATATAGTGTCGCTCGACATTGACGGTTATTTTCCCCCAGCGGGAGGATTTGACTCTGGCCTGATGGGCTTGAAAAGCAGCCTCATCAAAAAACTCTTCGTATACATCGAATCGACAGGGATTGAGAGGGTCTTGAGTCACCTTAAAGATCAGGCAGCCTGTTTCAGCTCGGGTGAGCTGGATATGGTTATCAAGCTCATCCTTGACCGCAGCCAAATCGTTGGGGGGGACGATAATAAATCCTTTTAATATTACTCTGCTCATTATTCACCTTGAAGGTTGAGAGGCGCCATTATTTCATGTTGAATATTTTATTAGCATTCATTTCGGCAAACTGTCCTGATAAAGTCTGCGCCAAACTTTGTTAAAGTAAGTTCTTTTCTCTCTAGTCTTGTTGATGTTTGCTTGTCTTTTATAATTGTATTTTTCAGCGTTTGAATGTCATTTATTAAATCCACCATTACTCTTGGATAGTCTTCAACTCTACGAGGGACAGAGTAATGTTTTTTCCCCACAAACTTTACTAGATCTTCATTAGTGTAATCTCGATCTTGCCATGTTATTAACCCCAGGCGAATAAGGCTAGAATATGCTTTTTCCTTTGTGGAACTATCAAGCATTTCTTGCTTACAGAAATCACCAAACTCAGTGTAAAGCACCTTTGCATCCAGTGCCGTCATTTCACTAATCACTGAAGCATAGCTTGGGTGAACATCAGATTCATATTGCGTATCCGATGCGGACAATAAAAGCTGTGCGAATAGTTTTTGAATTTCAGGTTCTTCGGCAGAGTAGGCTACATTTTTTAATATGTTGCAGCCAAGGCGAAGTGTTGGCTCTATACGCTGTTTAAGAGGTATTTTTTCGTACCCTTCAGCATAAGTATCTCGAAATATTTTTAAATGAAAATTTAAAAAATCTGCAGGTAAACCAACAAGGTTGTCAACAACCTTCAATATCGTGTCTGCAGTTTTGCACATGGTTGAAATAGGTGCTGAAACAGCATCAACAATATCGCCTTTAAGTACAAGACCATCAGTTGTAATACTTATCTCTTTTTCACCCATTGAGTTTACCATCCTTAAACTAAGTCTTTTATAAATTATTGTCTGTTGGGCTTCATGGGTATCAGCACCGACAAGTAAATAAGGTGTATCGCCAAGTTAATCAAGCCAACGCTACCGCGCGACCATGATACCGATTGAGGCCGTTTGTGGAAGGGCTGAGGGGCGATAATCTGTGCCGGATCAATAAATTAAGGCGCTCAAAGTGCTGAAACGACAAGGCCCCCGATGTCGGGGGCCTTGTGATAGCGCCATCACTGGTGAGGCTGAGCAGGGCAATGTCGGTCAGGGCAAGTCCAGAGTAAAGCGGGCGCCGCCGAGGGGGGATTCATCGACCCGGATCTGGCCGCCGTAGCTGTGGACGATTTCGGTCACCACCGCCAGACCTATGCCCTGACCCGGCGAGCTGTCGGCCCGCACGCCGCGCTGGAAGATCTGTTCCGATTTGGCCGGATCGATTCCCGGGCCATCATCTTCCACTTCGATACGCAGCCGCTCGAGATGGCGGCGCACCGTCACCTTCACTTCGCTGATGGCAAACTTGCAGGCGTTGTCGAGCAGGTTGCCCATCAGCTCCATCAGGTCGCCCTGTTCGCCGTGGAAGAGGGCGTCATCGTCGAACTTGAAGTGGGTTTGCAGCTTCTTGTGGCGATAGACCTTGGTCAGGCTGGCCAGCAGTTTTTCAATCAGCGGCACCGGCTCGGTGCCCTTGCTGGCAAGGCGCTGGCGGCCAGTCACGGCCCGTCTGAGCTGATACTGGATCATCTGATCCATGGTGAGGATCTGCTCGTTGATGTTGTCGTGGATCTCCCGCCCCAGCTTCACTTCGCGGGTGGTGATCTGGATCAGCGCCAGCCGGGTTTTCAGGCTGTGGGCGAGATCGTTGAGGGCGTGCTGGTAGCGCTGGGTCTGCTGGCGTTCGTTCTCCAGCAGCTGGTTGATGGAGTCGGTCAGCGGGGCCAGCTCCCGCTCAAAATCGCTCGAGAGGTCATCGCGCTTTCCGGCCCGAATATCGTCGATCTGACGGGCGATGGTGCGCAGTGAGCTGAGGCTCCAGAAGGTGGTGAGCAGCAGTAGCCCGGCCAGCAGCATATAGGCGAGCAGCGCCTGTTTGGCGGTCTGGTAGAGGTAGGTGCGGGACTCTTCGTGATAACGTTTGGCCGAGTCGATCATCACCACATAGTAGGCGGTGGTGCCGCTGCCGGGATTGCGGATAAACCGCAGGCTGTAGACGAAGTAGCTCTCGCCGTTCTTGATGGTGTGCTTCTTGAAGAAGTAGTCGAGATCCATCCCCCCCAGATACTTCATCAGATCGCCGCAGATGGTCTGTTTGGCCTTGATCACCTCCGGCATATGGAGGCTCGACCAGACCAGATCGCCATCGGCGCGGCAGATCAGGGTATCGAGGTTGCGATCCCCCGCCCCACGGGATATCCGCCCCAGCTCGACGTTCGACCCCTTGTCATCCGGCTCGGTGGAGGAAAACAGCTTGGCCAGGTTCTCCTGCATCCGGGCGCTGGCCTTCTGGGTCTGCTCCTCGACGTGGCCAAGATAGAGGGCGTAGACGGCAAACCCCATGATCAGCGCGATGACCAGCAGCGAGCTGAGCAGCAGTTTGATGTGCAGTGAGCTGCGGATCATCTTGATAGGGCGCGGCAGATGAAACTGCATCAGTTACAGGAGAGGTTGAAGATGTAACCCTGACGCCGGATGGTGGAGATGGGTTGAATCGTTCCCTCCGGATCCAGCTTCTTGCGCAGGCGGCTCACCATCACCTCGATGGTGTTGGGGTCCCCCTCGCCGTCGCCGTAGAGCTGGTCGAGCAGTTGCTGCTTGGAGACCACCTGACGAGCGTTGCGCATCAGGTACTCCAGAATGAGGTATTCAAAGCTGGTGAGCACCGCCACTTCACCGGCGATGGTCAGCTCCTTGCGGGAGAGATCCAGCTCGTAATCACCGGCCTTCACCTTGGGCGAGATAAAACCGGCGCTGCGGCGCACCAGCGCATTGAGTCGGGCCAGCAGCTCATCTTTCTGGAACGGTTTGACCAGATAGTCATCAGCACCCGCTTCCAGTCCTTCGACCTTGTCCTGCCAGTTGCCACGGGCGGTCAGCACAATGATGGGGAAGGGGATCTGCCGTTCACGCAGTTGCCGGATCAGTTGCAGGCCGTCCATATCGGGCAGACCGAGGTCGATGATGGCCACATCAATGGGATAGTCGGCGGCGTAGTGCAGTGCAATCCCGGCCTGGTCGGTGCTGTAGACCTGATTGTCGGCTTCGGTCAGCAGAGAGGAGAGGTGGTGATTGAGCAGCTTGTCGTCTTCGACCAACAGAATTTTCATGATGTGAGCGGTCATAGGGATCCAGGCTGTCAATTAGAAAGTGTATGTCGCTTCGAGTCAATTCGAATCCTAATGCATCCCGGCTGTATCGGGACTGAATCAGCGGGACTTCAGAGTTCGCGCCAACTGGTCGTTTAACCATGGTCCGGGTTGTCGATGGCATGCTGGTCGGCAGCCATGCTGCGAAAGGTTTGATGTGATGAGAGAGATGGCCGGGAGGCTGCTGGCGCGACTGCAACAGCGTGAGCGCAGCGACCTCCTCTATATTGTCTGGCTCTGCTGGGGGGCAGCCTTGCTGCTCTACGTGCTGGGGTCGCCCTGTTTTTTGTGGCCAGTAGCGCCGATGCCGCTGGTTCTGCTTGTGTGGTTGGTGGAGAGAGTACGGATGTTTGGAAGAAACAAAGGTGGTGCGGCTGCTGCGTCGGCCGGCGCTACTGTGATTGCAGCCGGTGCCCGCTTCAAGGGCGAGTTGCAGGTGGAGGGGGATCTGGAGGTGCGCGGTCAGATCAATGGCACCATCCAGCTCATCGGTGGTGTGCTGCGCATCATGCAGGGCGGTAGCGTTGAGGGTGAGGTGAGTGCGCCCCACGTGATCATCAATGGTCTGCTGGAAGGCACCTGTACCTCCGCCGAGGTGGAGATCCTGGAGAGCGGCAAGATGCAGGGGATCTTCAAGGGGGGCAGTCTCTCCATCTGCAAGGGCGGCAACTTTGTTGGCCAGTCCCAGCCCACCGTGGCCGGCAAGGCCGATCCCGTGTTGCAAGCCTTGTCTGAAAACAGTTCGTCCGGGAGCAAGCAGCCGGAGAACAAGAGCAATGTGAAAAAGCTGCCGCACGAGCCGAAAGGCAAGCCGACCGAGGAGCTGGCCAAGCAGGCGTGATGCCGTTTGCCAGCGGTGCAGATGACGATGGTTCAGGAAAACAGAGAGGGGGCCACAATGGCCCCCTCTGCGTTTCCACGTTCCCCGTTAGCTGCGGCGCGGTGGCAGCATATTGGTGAGGGTGTTGTCTTTGAGAATATGGTGGTGATAGAGGGCCGCCACCGTGTGCAGGCCGATCAGGGCGTAACCGATATTGCCCAAGGTCTCGTGTACCTCCTTGATCAGCCCCTTGAGGTCCGGACTGGGGGAGAGCAGGGCAGGCAGCTCAAGCCCGAAGAAGGGGATGGGCTTGCCCGCGGCGCTTAGCAGCAGCCAGCCAAACAGCGGGGTCAGAATAAGAAAACCGTAGAGGGCGAGATGGGCCAGTTTTGCCAGCTTGTGCATGATCGGGGAGAGCTCGGGCACGATACGCGGCGTCGGGCTCATCCAGCGCAGGGCCAGTCTGACAAACACCAGGGCGAAGATAAGCAGCCCCAGCATAAAGTGCCACTCCTTCATCAGATCCCGACCCGGGTCGCCCTTGGGGAAGATATCGCGAAATTCGATCAGGGCGTAGACGGCGATCATGGCCCACAGGGTCAGCCAGTGCAGCCCGATATTCAGGGTGCCATAACGTTGTTCACTGTTCATCAGCATAGGTTTGTTCCTTCGAAGTGCTGTCACATCCGTGTGGCATCCCCGCACTCAAACGTGTCGGGGCGAGGCCAGATCCTTTGGCGGCAATAGCAGAGCTACCATGCTTGCCATACATCGATAGCCTGCTGCTGGCCTCAGTCAGAGAGGAGATGCCCTCTGCTGTCTGCATGGTATCACTGGCAACCGGGTGGATAGTCTGATCAATGCCACACAATTTACAGGCTCATTAAGCCCCTTGTGACGTGAAGAAGGCGTGAAATAGCATCAGTGATGTCGGCCCGCCCAGGTTCAGGCGGGCTCGATGGCCAGCACCACGCAATCCGGCTCGCTGATGCGAAAACGGACGTTGCAGTCAAACAGTCGCACCCCGTACTCCTTCTCATCGGGCTTGCCCTTCTTGTAGGCGGGGCGCGGATCTTGTGCCAGCACTTCGCTCACCAGCTGGCGCAGCTCGGGATGGGCCTTGAGCCAGGGTTGCAACTGCTGCTCGGCCTCGGCACTGAAGCTCACCGCCAGCGGCGGGGTGGGGGCGTCGGGGGCAAAACCACCACGGGCATCCGGCAGGCTGTCGGCATAGGGAATGTAGGGTTTGATATCGACGATGGGGGTGCCATCGAGCAGATCCACCGCTCCCAGCTCCAGCCACAGCTTGCCCCGCTCGCGACCGACCCCGTGCAGTTCGACCACAGAGAGGCCAAGCGGATTGGGGCGGAAGGTGGAGCGAGTTGCAAAGACGCCGACCCGTTCGTTGCCGCCAAGGCGCGGCGGGCGCACCGTCGGGTGCCAGCCCTGCGCCATGGTCTGGTGAAACACGAAGCTGAGCCACAGATGGGAGAACTGCTCGATGCCGCGCAGCACATCCGGCTGATCGTAAGGGGGGAGCAGCTCGAGGCGGGCGCGGGCTGATTTGACCAGACCGGGCTGGCGGGGGATGGCGAACTTCTCCTTGTAGGGAGAGCGGATGATCCCGAGGGTGTCGATTTCGAACTTCATGGCGGATCCTGACTGAAAACCCCGGCAATTTAGCACAGGTGGCCCCAAAACGCAGGCTTGGCCTCGTTACGCCAATTTCTACGGCGCTGCCGTGATCCCTGTCCCATCCCGGCCAGTCGGGGGCTGTGCCCGCGCGCCAAGTTGCGTAGGGTGGAGGCAACTGGCGTGTCAGGATGAAATGTGCGCACTCGCGCCGAAGGGGGAGGGAGAGGGATGAAACTGCTGATTATCGGTGGCACCGGCTTTTTGGGGCGCCACCTCACCGCGCTGGCGCTGGATTGGGGCCATGAAGTGACTCTGTTCAACCGTGGCCTGCACCAGCATCCGGACTGGCGCGATCTGGTGCAGCTCATCGGCGACAGGGACAAGAGCCTGAGCGCCCTGCAAGGGGCCGGGTTGCAGTGGGATCTCGTCATCGACACCTGCTGCTATCGCCCCGAGCAGGCGGCGAGCCTCTCGGCGGCCTTGCTAGGGTGCTGCGCACGGCTCATCTTTATCTCCACCATCAGCGTCTATCGCGATTTCTCAATGCCCGGGATGGATGAGTCTGCGCCGTTGCACCCTATCCCCGAAGGGGAAATGCCCACTGACTATGGCCCCCTCAAGGTGTTGTGCGAGCAGGAGTATCGCGCCCGCTGGGGCGAGCGGCTTTGCATCCTGCGCCCGGGCGTGCTGTGCGGCCCCCATGATCCCACCGGTCGCATGGCCTGGTGGATTAAGCGGGTGCAGCAGGGCGGGCCCTGGTTGCTGCCGGGCAGTGGCGAGGATCGCTTGCAGTATCTCGATGTGCGCGACTGTGCCGAGTTTGTGCTGCGTGCGGCCGAGCAGCAGTTGGGGGGCATATTCAACCTGCTCAAACCCGGTATTACCCTGAGTGACTGGCTGGAGCGGCTGAGCGCCCGGTTGCAGCCCGCTAGCCCCATCCAGCCCGAGTGGCAGCCCTGGTCCACCCTGATGGCAGCCGGTATCGAGCCCTGGCAGAGCTATCCCACCTTGCTGCCCTGCGCGCAGGCGGAGTTTGCCGGTTACGGCTCTATAAGCGCCGAGGCGGCCATCGTCCACGGGTTGAACTTCCGGCCGCTGGAGGAGACTGCCGCCGACCTTGCCCACTGGCTGGCCATCGAGCCTGCCGCCGGGGGGGCGGAACATGCCATGACTCTGGCCGAGGAGACTTCGCTGCGGCAGCAGCTGCTGGAGCCAAGTCTGCAATAGGAGAGGTGCATCGAGCCGCTGCTACCGAGCGTGGCGCGGCAGGTGTGAATACAACGAGAGAGGGCATCCCGCGGGATGCCCTCTCTGTCTATCCAATGTCTGATGGTTGCCGAATACAGGCTGACGCGATTTCCCATCCCATCGCTGTCGCTCGCTGAGTTAGCGGATGGCGGCCCCCGCGGCTACCAGCAGCTCTTTCAAGATGGCGCGATGGCAGCGGGACTCCTGCTCGCAGTAGCAACCCACCGACCGAGAGGTTGGTGGTATGAGAGAGGGCGGCCAGCAGCGCCAGATCGTGCCTGGCGGCAGGTTGCGCCATCTCGGCCTTGTACTGTTTGCCAAACGCTGCCCACTGGGCTGGTGTCTCGGCTGCCTGCCCCAGCTTCATGGTCTCGCTGCTGGGGGCAAGATTGGGGAACCAGACATCGTACCAATGCTGGCTGGCAAATTCGCTCTTGGGTACGCCGCGGGGTGGACGGCGCACCGTGCCGATCCGCAGCCCCTCATCGGGCAGGCGCGGGCTGCCAAGGCGAACGATAGCGAGGGCCATGACAGCGGGTTACTTCTCTTCGGCCACTTTCAGCGCCTGCCCGTAGCAGATCACCTGTTTCAGGCAGCCCGGGGTGTCGCTGAACTCGGCGCATTTGTCGATGGTGACGCCGTTGCCGCCCATGTCGGCTGCGCGGCGGCGGGCCAGGGTGCGCGCTTCACCGGCGTTGGGCACCGGCTGGTTGGCATCGGCCTGGCAGGATTCACCCTCGATGGTGCCGAGGTAGAGGTAGTTGAGGTCCGCCAGCTCATCCTGTTCATAGATGCGCACGCTACCGGGTTTGAAGTATTCGTCGAAGTTCTCTTTATCCAGATTGCTGTTGAAGGCGTAGTTGGCACAGCCGGAGGCAATCAGGGGCATCATCAGGATCAGGCGTTTCATCGTCTCGTATCTTGTGTCGGTGATGAGGACAGTAGAAATGCGCAGGCGCTCCATGTCGGCATCTTGTTGAATAATGAGGGGAACATTATAGGGGCCAGCCGCCTGCGGCGACCAGCCCCGTTTTGCGCCCGGTTGTCGGGGTGTGACCCCCATCAGCCTGATATCAAACAGGAGCCAGCCGCTGATAGAGGCTGCGGTAGTAATCATCCCCCAGCAGCTCGTTGTGAGGGGCGCAGAGGCGGATCTGTCCCTCTTCCATCAGGGCAATCCGGTCCATTTGCTCCATCCCCAGCAGGCGGTGGGAGATGAGCAGCAAGGTGCGATCAGCCCCGAGCCGGAACAGCAGATCCATGATCTCCCGCTCGGTCTGACTGTCGAGCCCTTCGGTCGGTTCGTCCAGCAGCCAGAGCGGCGCATCGTGCAGCAGGGCGCGGGCGATACCGATACGGCGACGCTCACCACCGGAGAGGGGGCGTCCGCCGTCACCGAGCCAGGCATCGAGGCCTGCCTCATCTTCCAGCAGATTGGCCAGTCCGACCTGGGTCAGCACCGCAATCAGCTGCTCGTCAGTGGCGGTCGGGGCGGCCAGCTTGAGGTTGCCCCTCAGGGTATCGGCAAACAGATGCACCCGCTGGCTCACCACCGAGATGGAGGCGCGCAGCGCCCCTTCGCTGTAGTCGGTGAGCGGCTTGCCATCGAGCAGGATCTTGCCAGCCTGCGGGCTCCACTCCCGGGTCAGAAGCCCCATCAGGGTCGATTTGCCGCAGCCGGTCTGGCCCAGCAGCGCCAGCTTCTCACCGGCGTGCAGCTGCAGGGTGCAGCCACGCAGCACCGGTTGAGGGTTGCCGGGGTAGCCAAAATAGAGGTCATTGATCTGAAGCGCGCCAGCGGTAGCGTGGGTCTGCTCGTCGCCCCACACGGGGGCTTTTGCCTCTTGCAGGATCTCGTTCAGGCGGCGTGCCGAGGTGAGGCTGGTGGAGAGGTGCTGGAAAGCCCCCGCCAGCGGCATCAGTGCCTCGAAGCTTGCCAGGGTGGCAAAGACCATCAGTGCGGTAATGGGGTCGGGCGCAGCGCCCGCTACCCCATGACCGGCCAGCCAGAGCATCAGGGTCAGGGTCCAGCCGCTCAGCAGTTGTACCGAGAAGTTGGCCAGCCCGCTCACCTTGGCCATCCGGGCCTGTGCGGTTAGCAGCGCCTGTTCGGCCTGTTGCAGCTCAACCAGCGCTTTGGGGGCGGCGGCAAACATCTGCAGTTCGGCCTGACCATCCAGATAGTCCACCATCCGGGTGCGCAGGGTCGATTTTTCGGCAATCAGCGCCTGACCGGGGCGACGGCCGAGGAAGTAGAACACCAGCGGCAGGGCGATCATGCCAAACAGCAGAATGGCCCCCAGGGTGAGGGCGAGACGGCTGTCGAAAAACGACAGGAAGAAGACCAGTCCGGCGGTGCTGAGCAGGGCCGCGCCTATGGGGGTGATTAGCCGCAGATAGACGTGATCCATCGCATCGATGTCTGCCACCAGTCGGTTGAGCAGATCCGCCTGACGGAAACCGGCCAGGGTACCGGTGGAGAGCGGCGAGAGTTTCTGCCAGAACCAGACCCGCAACCGGGTCAGCACCCGGAAGGTGGCATCGTGGCTCACCACCCGCTCACCCCAGCGACCGGCTGTGCGGACGATGGAGAAGAAGCGCACCCCGCCTGCAGGGGTCATGTAGTTAAAGGCATGGGTCGTCGCAACTGTCATCCCCGCCACGGCGGCGGCGGAGAGGAACCAGCCGGAGAGGGAGAGCAGCCCCATACCGGCGGCCAGGGTCACCAGCGCCAGCAGCAAACCAATGGTGAGGCTGAGCCAGTGTTGGCGATAGAGGCGCAGAAACGGCAACAGATCACTCATCGAGAGAACCTCCGGAACGTTGGGAGAGCAGGCGGGCAAAAGGCCCCTGCCCAGAACTAAGTTGCTGGAAGCTGCCTTGCTCCACCAGCTGGCCGCGGGCCAGCACCATTATCTTGTCCATCTTGGTAAGCTGGTCGAGGCGGTGGGTGATCATCAGCAGGGTCTGGCCAGCCATCGCCTGCTCGAGGGTGGTCATGATGGCGCGTTCGGAGTGGCGATCCAGACTGGCGGTCGGTTCATCGAGCACCATCAGCTGGGTTGATTTGAGCAGGGTTCGCGCCAGGGCGAGGCGCTGAGCCTGACCGACCGAGAGGCCGCCTGCCTGATCGCCGACCGGATAGTCGAGCCCCTTCTCCATGGCAAATTCCCACGCCTGTGCCCGTTTCAGGGCATCTTCCAGCTCGGCATCGCTGGCCGTTGGTTTGGCCAGCAGCAGGTTGTCACGCAATGAGGCGTGGAACAGCTGCGGGTTTTGCGAGAGCCAGCCCAGTTGCAGGCGCCACTGGCTCATGTCGAGGGTGGCGAGCTCCTGCCCGTTGACCTTGAGCTCACCGCGATAGGGGGCAAAGCCGAGCAGGGCGTTGACCAGCGAGCTCTTGCCTGCGCCGCTGACGCCGATGAGGGCGGTACGTGAACCGGCTTCCAGGGTGAAGTCGATGGGGCCGACCAGCACCTTGCCTTCGGCGCTCAGCACTTCAAGCCCTTTGGCTTCGACCTTGACCGGGCTGTCGGCATGGAACGGCGCCGTGCCTGCAGCCGGTTCGCTCACCTCGGCTTCGAGGAATTCAAGCAGCTGCTCGGCAGCGCCGATAGCCTGCGCCTTGGCGTGGTAGTGGGAGCCGAGTTCTCGCAGCGGGGCGTAGAACTCGGGGGCGAGAAACAGCACGAACAGACCGGTAAAGAGGGTGACCTTGACCCCATAGCTACCAAAGTTCAGATGGTCGATATAAGAGAAGCCGAAGTAGACGGCGACCAGCGCGACTGAAATGGCGGCGAAGAACTCCAGCACGGCGGTGCTCAAAAATGCCAGGCGCAGCACCTCCATGGTGCGCTCGCGAAAATCTTCCGAGGCGTCGCGAATGGCGTCACCTTCTGCCTGGGTACGCATAAAGAGTTGCAGCGTGCGCAGCCCCTTCAGGCGATCGAGGAAGTGGCCGGAAAGACGAGCCAGCGCCTGAAAATTGCGGCGGTTGGCATCGGCGGCGCCCACACCCACCAGGATCATAAAGATGGGGATGAGGGGCGCAGTGCCGAGCAGGATCAGACCTGCCGCCCAGTTGACCGGGAATACAGCCACCAGAATGACCACCGGAATAAAGACGGCGATGGCCATCTGCGGCAGATAGCGGGAGAAGAAATCCTGCATGTTTTCAATCTGTTCCAGCAGCAGGCTGGCCCAGCTACCGGCCGGACGGCGCTGTATATAGGCTGGGCCGAGACGACTCAAGCGCGTGAGCACCAGTTGGCGGATGGTCTGGCGCACCGCGCTGCCCGCCTTGAAACTGGCCACTTCGCGGCCGTAGGCCAGCGCCGCTTTGCCAAGCGTCACCAGCAGCAGGGTAATAAAGAGCGTGATGGATTGTTCAGGCGTTGAGCCTTCGATGATAAAGCCGTGCAACAGGGTCGCCAGCAGCCAGGCTTGCGCCACCATCAGAATGCCCTGGCCAAGGCCAAAAGCGATGGATATCGTGATCCAGCTGCGACCGTGACTCGATTGCTTGCGCAACCAGCCATAAAGACGTTTTTGCGTTTTTTTATCCATTACCACCATCCTCGCGTCGAGTGGCGCAAGACTATCCTTGCCGTTTGGCCTTGGCAACCTTGTAAATTATCTGTGTTGAAAATGTTTGATTGAAAAAGCAACCGTCTGTTCAATCCTTGTCCGAACAGATTGATTTATTGAAAAAAGTGGCAAAGGCGCCATTGCGCTCGGCGGCAAAATGCATATAGTAAGAGCCCTGACGCGGGTGTAGTTCAATGGTAGAACGGTAGCTTCCCAAGCTGCATACGTGGGTTCGATTCCCATCACCCGCTCCAAATTTCAGATGCCAGGCGGGCATCGTATAATGGCTATTACCTCAGCCTTCCAAGCTGATGATGCGGGTTCGATTCCCGCTGCCCGCTCCAGCTTCAAAGCGAAAAGCCCACTCCTGCGAGTGGGCTTTTTGTTTTTCATCTGTCTTGTGCGCCGTTCGACGTCACGCTCACGGTTTCTCAGCTTTTAAGGCAAACCGCAGAGACAGAAAAGGCGCCCAAGGCGCCTTTTCAGATCAACAGCGTCGCGGGAGCTTATTCCTGCTCCAGCTCACCACAGAAACGGTAGCCTTCGCCGTGGATGGTGGCGATGATCTCCGGAGTATCGTTAACGCTTTCGAAGTGCTTGCGAATGCGACGGATGGTCACATCGACGGTACGGTCGTGGGGCTTGAGCTCACGGCCGGTCATCTTCTTCAGCAGCTCGGCACGGGTCTGGATCTGGCCCGGGTTTTCGCAGAAGTGCAGCATGGCGCGGAACTCGGAGCGCGGCAGCTTGAACATGTCGCCAGTCGGGCTGACCAGTGCGCGGCTGTTGATATCCAGCGCCCAGCCGTTGAACAGGTAGCGCTCAACCAGCTTCTTCTCTTCGCCACCGGCAGCCACGTTCATGGTGCGGCTCAGCAGGTTGCGGGCACGGATGGTCAGCTCACGGGGGTTGAACGGCTTGGTGATGTAATCATCGGCGCCGATCTCCAGACCCAGAATCTTGTCCACTTCGTTGTCACGACCGGTCAGGAACATCAGAGCGATGTTGTCGTTCTCACGCAGTTCACGGGCCAGCAGCAGGCCGTTCTTGCCCGGCAGGTTGATGTCCATGATCACCAGATTGATGGTGTGGGAAGTGAGGGCCTGGTGCATCTCGTCGCCGTTGTTGGCTTCGAGCACGATGTAGCCTTCGGCTTCAAAAATGCTTTTCAGGGTATTGCGTGTGACCAGCTCGTCTTCGACGATCAGAATGTGTGGTGTTTGCATGAGTATTCCCAGATTCTTATCAGTTAATTATCTTAAATTTAACACTCTTTGGCGTTTCAAACCGATTTCCTGACTGATCCTGAAAATTTATTACGTCATCCTGGGTATGAGAGTCAGGTCGGAATATCGCGAATTAGGCATCAGTACCGGCAAGTATCCCTGTGCCACTTATAGGTTCCCGACAAGTCTGGTCGAGCAGAGCCTGGAAAGGTCGTCCATTACGAAAGTGGCCGCATTTTATCAGTTAACAGGAGCATAACAACACTCTTTGCCGTCAGATAGCAACTTTTTAACTCTGATTTGATATAGGTCAAACCCTGGTACAGCTGCATCATACTTGGCCTGAACCGGGTTTTCGCCCCTACAAAATGTAATGGAATGTAACATGTGATTGACATGAATTTGTGGGAAAACTACAAGAAAATCTGCTTTATCGCGCCATTTGAGCCACCAGGCTGGTCTGCCTTTGCCATCATCACAGCCTGGAATCCGGCCAGCCAGTGGGTCACACAACGACGCAATATGCGGCGGGAACGGGCGATGTGGCGCCATCTGACCGTGGATTTGCAGGTGCCCGTGGTGGGGCCGTTTTGGGGATCTGACCTGGACGAACGCTGGCAGGAGTCATCGCTGGCGGTGGCGCTATCCCTGCCACAAGCCCGTCAGCTGGCTGCCCGTTTTGGCCAGAACGCCATCTACTGGGTGGAGGATGGCCAGCTCTGGCTGATACCGGTATTGATGGATAAGTCAGCAGTTTGCTTGGGCAATATTGAATCCTTCTGGATTGCCAGAAACCTTGCCTGATGAAAGAATGAACACCTTCATGCATCTGAAAGGAATCAAATCATGCTGGATCTCCTGCCCGACCTCTGCGATCAACATGGCGACTTGCTGCAAGTGGCCGACCCGGTGTTTCAGGATTTTGGTGGCAAGGCCCTCTTTTATGGTCGCGCCGTAACGCTCTCCTGTTATGAAGACAACAGTCTGGTGCGGGATCTGGTGACCCGCCCCGGTCACGGCAAGGTGATGGTGATCGACGGCGGTGGCTCGCTGCGCCGTGCGCTGCTGGGCGATCAACTGGCGGTCAAGGCGGTGGAGCAGGGGTGGGAGGGGATCCTGATCCACGGCGCGGCGCGGGATGTGGGCACCCTGGCGACACTGGCACTCGGGGTCAAGGCGCTGGCGGCCTGTCCGGTCAAGACCGAGAAGCGGGGATTGGGAGAGCTGGGGGCCGTGGTCAGTTTTGCCGGTGTGACCATCCACGAAGGGGATTACGTCTATGCGGATCGCAACGGCGTAGTGGTAAGTGCCACGCCGCTGATCTGATTCAGAAGTTGAAACCGACCCCCAGGCTCAGTGCCTGATCGGCAGTGATGGCGCTGACGCCGTAGTTGGCGGTGAGGGAGAGTCTGGGGGTCAGCAGCAGGCTGGAGTTGAGCTCCAGCAGGGTGCTGGCCTTGTTGAGATCGAGATGCTTGATCTGGCTGCCGATATTGAATGCCGGAGAGAGCTGGTAGCGTATCCCCGAACTCATATTGAAACCGGATGTGCGATTCTGATCCGCTACCGCCGGGCCCGCTTCCATAAAGAGGGTTACATCATCCACCACCGGATACTGATAGCCGCTATTGACCAGCCAGAGATCAAAACTGTCGCTGTGATGGCTATGGCCATTGAGCAGCACACCCGAGTAACTTTTGACATAGAGAGACGGGTTGGATTGCGGCTGAACCACTGCCCAGTCGGCGGCCTGTGCGGCCATGCTGGCGCAGGTTGCAAGCAGTGTGATGATGAGTGATTTGACCATTCGTTTCCCCTCCCTGGGTCCGGAACTGAGCCTAAGCATGGCACATGCCAGCTGGTAGTAAAGTGAAGCGAGATCACAATAAAATCCTTTGGCATGGGCGTCAGCCATGATAAACAAGCTGCCGTATTGATGGCTCTAATCATTAAGAGGTGAATCCATGAACAAGAAACTGACTCTGCTGGCCGCGCTGGCACTGGGAGGCTGCGCAATGGCAACAGGTTCCAGCATGGCTCAACTGCAAGCATCCAGCTGGCAGCTGCAAGGCGCCACCGGCGATACCTTCACCCTGCAAGTGGTCGACGGCAAGGTGGCGGGCAAGGGCGGCTGCAACCGTTATTTTGGCGGTATCACCAAGCAGGGTGACGGTGTCTTGACGCTGGGCGCCATGGGCTCCACTCGCATGATGTGCATCGGCGACGCCATGAACAAAGAGACCGAGTTCCTGCAAAAGCTGGAGAAGGTGGCAACCTACTCCATCAACGGCAACCAGCTGACTCTGAGCGATGCCAACAAGGCGGCCCTGCTCACCTTCAACGCCGTGCCTGCCGCCAAATAAGGCACGCCGTTCGTCTGATTGCCCAGACAGCTTTGACTGCGCTGCCGGTCAAACGCTCTGATACGCCCTCCCTCTGGAGGGCGTCTGTTTATCTGCGATGAGCCCTGTGTGCTCGTCCGCAACGGTTGTTCACTCGTCGATTCTCCAGTCAGCCCGGTTTGATACCAGAACCTCGTATCTTTGCTTCGGTATGTATCTTGATCATTTCAATAACTCTTGTATAGTTGAAATGAAAGGTCGCACCAAGGGGAATGAAGATGAACAAAGAGATGGCCACCAAGGTCTTTGAATCACTGGCATCCGGCATCCGGCTCGATGTATGGCGGCTGCTGGTGAAGGCCGGGCTGGAGGGGCGGGTCGCCGGTGAACTGGCCTGCGAGCTCGATATTGCCCCCAATACCCTCTCGTTTCACCTCAAGGCGATGCTCAACACCGGTCTGCTGTCGGTGGAGCAGGAGGGGCGCTTTCTGCGCTACCGCGCCAATATTCCCCTGATGCTGGATGTGATCGCCTACCTTACCGAGGAGTGCTGCGCCGGTCATCCCGAGGCGTGCGGCGTGATGCGTGCCGAGTCAGCCTGCTCCCCCCATGTTCTGCCTGCGCAGCCCTGCTGCAACAAGGAGTAATGCCATGTCCTCCATTCAGATTTTTGATCCCGCCCTCTGCTGCTCCAGCGGTGTCTGCGGTACCGAGGTTGATCAGGCACTGGTCACCTTCGCTGCCGACCTTGCCTGGGCCAAGGAGCAGGGGGTGGCCATCGAGCGTTTCAATCTGGCCCAGCAGCCAATGCAGTTTGCCGAGACTCCTGCCGTCAGCGCTTTTCTGACCCACGCCGGGGAGGAGGGGTTGCCGCTGGTGCTGGTGGAGGGACAGGTGGTGTTGACCGGCCGTTACCCGAACCGCAGCGAGCTGGCCCGTTATGCCGGGTTGCCTGCGCCGCAAGCGGCCATCAAGGGGATCGTCAAGGGCGGCTGCTGCTCCGGCAGTGGTTGCTGCTGAGTCGCGACGCACCATTCGGGAGAGGCTATGTACCATTTTCTGACCAATCCACCGCCGTTTCTCTTTTTCACCGGCAAGGGCGGGGTGGGCAAGACCTCGCTGGCCTGCGCCAGTGCGGTGGCTCTCTGTGATATTGGCAAGCGGGTGCTGCTGGTGAGCACAGATCCTGCCTCCAACGTGGGGCAGGTGTTTGCCACCGAGATCGGCAATCGCGTCACCACCATCGCCGCTGTGCCCGGTTTGTCGGCGCTGGAGATAGATCCCCCTGCGGCGGCCAAAGCCTATCGGGAGCGGATCGTCGGGCCGGTGCGCGGCAAGTTGCCCGAGAGCGTGGTGCGCAGCATCGAGGAGCAGCTCTCTGGCGCCTGCACCACCGAGATCGCCGCCTTTGACGAATTCACCGCCCTGCTGACTGACCAAACGCTGCTGGCCGAGTATGACCATATCGTCTTTGATACGGCGCCAACCGGCCACACCATCCGGCTGCTGCAACTGCCGGGCGCCTGGAGCGAATTTCTGGAGCAGGGCAAGGGGGATGCCTCCTGCCTCGGCCCGCTGGCGGGGTTGGAGAAACAGCGCAGCCAGTATGCCGAGGCGGTCGCCGCACTGGCTGATGCCACTCGCACCCGGTTGGTGCTGGTGGCGCGGGCCCAACAATCCACTCTGCGGGAAGTGGCCCGCACCCACGAAGAGCTGGCCGCCATCGGCTTGTTGAACCAGCAACTGGTGATCAATGGCCTCTTCCCCGAAGGCGCCATTGCCGCAGATCCGCTGGCAATGGCGCTCTGGCAGCGCGAACAACAGGCTCTCGCCCAGATGCCGCAAGGGATAAAAGGGCTGGCGCAGGATCATATCCCGCTGCTGGCCACCAATCTGGTGGGGGTCGACAGTTTGCGGTTGTTGCTGCAATCAGAGGGAACAGCCGCTCAATTCTCGACAATACAGTCCACTGTCAAGCAAGCCCAGCCCGAGTTGAGTTCGCTGGTGGACGAGCTGGCCGCCGATTGTCACGGCCTTATCATGCTGATGGGCAAGGGCGGGGTGGGCAAGACCACCTTGGCGGCCGCTGTGGCAGTGGAGCTGGCGAGCCGCGGCCTGCCGGTGCACCTCACCACCTCGGATCCCGCCGCGCACCTGAGCGAGACGCTGGCAGCTAGTCTGCCCCATCTGGAGGTGAGCCGCATCGACCCCCACGCCGAGACCGAGCGTTACCGCGCCCAGGTGCTGGCCACCAAGGGAGCGGCCCTGGACGAGCAGGGGAGGGCACTGCTGGAGGAGGACTTGCGCTCCCCCTGTACCGAGGAGATTGCCGTGTTTCAGGCTTTCTCGCGCATCATTCACGAGGCGGGCAAGCGCTTCGTAGTGATGGATACCGCCCCCACCGGCCACACCCTGCTGCTGCTCGACGCCACCGGCGCCTACCACAGGGAGATCGCTCGCCAGATGGGAAACAAGGGGCTGCACTTCACCACCCCCATGATGCAGTTGCAGGACCCCAAACAGACCAAGGTGTTGATTGTGACGCTGCCCGAGCCGACGCCAGTGCAGGAGGCGGCCAATCTGCAATCCGATTTGCGCCGGGCCGGCATCGAGCCCTGGGGCTGGCTCATCAACCACAGCTTGCAGCAAGCCGCGGTCAGCTCGCCGCTGCTGCAACAGCGGGCCGAGCGCCAGTTGCCCCATATCGAGGCGGTCGAGCAGCAACATGCCAGCCGCTTCGCCGTGGTGCCGCTGCTCGCCGAGGAGCCGGTGGGGCCGGATGCCCTGCGCCGCCTCTGCCAGCACCATTGAGTCGCCGCCCCGGCCTGCTGCCGGGGCGGCTTGAATATGCCGTTACTTGTTATAAACCCGTGTTTTGAACCAATAGAAGATGCGAAATTGCGCCGCATCGGGAGCTGTGATGTCTGCAACATGTGATGCCAAGGCCGTGCCTGCCATCGGCTTTTTTGAACGTTATCTGACCGCCTGGGTCGCCCTCTGCATTCTGGTGGGGATTGGGCTCGGGCAGGGGTTGCCGGATCTCTTCAAGGCGATCGGCGCCATGGAGGTGGCCAAGGTCAACCTGCCGGTGGGGCTGCTGATCTGGGTGATGATCATCCCCATGCTGCTCAAGATCGACTTTGGCGCCCTGCATCAGGTGAAGGGCCACATGAAGGGCATTGGGGTCACCCTCTTTATCAACTGGCTGGTCAAGCCCTTCTCCATGGCCTTCCTCGGCTGGCTCTTTATCCGTGTGCTGTTTGCCGACTGGCTGCCGGCGGATCAACTCGACAGTTACGTAGCGGGGCTGATCCTGCTGGCGGCGGCCCCCTGCACCGCCATGGTGTTTGTCTGGAGTCGCCTCACCAACGGCGATCCCTACTTCACCCTGTCGCAGGTGGCGGTGAACGACCTCATCATGGTGTTTGCCTTCGCACCGCTGGTGGCGCTGCTGCTCGGGGTCTCCAGCATCATAGTGCCGTGGGATACCCTGCTCACTTCGGTGGTGCTCTATATCGTCATTCCGGTCATCATCGCCCAGCTGCTGCGCAAGGCTTTGCTGAAAAAGGGAGAGGCCCATTTTGACGGCGTCATGACCCGCATCCAGCCCTGGTCGGTGGCGGCCCTGCTGCTCACTCTGGTGCTGCTGTTTGCCTTTCAGGGCAACGCCATCATTGAGCAGCCGCTGGTTATCGCCCTGTTGGCGGTGCCCATTCTGATCCAGGTGCTATTCAACTCCGGGCTGGCTTACTGGCTCAACCGCAAGGTGGGGGAGAAGCACTCGGTTGCCTGTCCTTCCGCCCTGATCGGCGCCTCCAACTTCTTCGAGCTGGCGGTGGCCGCCGCCATCAGCCTGTTCGGCTTTCACTCCGGCGCGGCGCTCGCCACCGTGGTTGGCGTGCTGATCGAGGTGCCGGTCATGCTGCTGGTGGTGCGGGTGGTTAACGCCAGCAAACCCTGGTACGAAGCGGGGCTGAGCCGTTAACTGATGGCCGCTAACAGCTGGCCGCGAACTGATGCTATCCATTTTCTATTCACTTGATTAATGAGAGACACGCAAATGAGTGCAATCACCATCTATCACAACCCGGAGTGTGGTACCTCCCGCAACACCCTGGAGCTGATCCGCAACAGCGGCGTGGAACCCACTGTCATCCACTATCTGGAGACGCCCCCCTCCCGTGACCAGCTGGTGGCGCTGATCGCCGCCATGGCCATGCCGGTGCGCGATCTGCTGCGCAAGAACGTGCCGCCTTACGAGGCGCTTGGGCTGGCGGAAGATCGTTTCAGCGATGATGAACTGATCGATGCCATGCTGGCCCACCCCATCCTCATCAACCGGCCTATCGTGGTCACGCCGCTTGGCACCAAGCTGTGCCGTCCGTCGGAAGTGGTGCTCGATATTCTGCCCGATCAGCAAAAAGGGGCCTTCGCCAAGGAGGATGGCGAGCAGGTGGTGGATGCGAGCGGCAAGCGCCTCAAGTAATCATCTGAACGCTCAAGTACGGATTGAAACAGGGCCAGCTTCACGCTGGCCCTGTTTCGTTGTGTGAACAAGTTGAAAAAGTTACTCCGGCCAATCGTTTTACCGCTTTTTCTGTGACGATGATCACTGTACCATCGCCGCCCGACCTGCCACCCGGCCGCATCTCCCCCTGCGACGGCGCTGGCGTCACCCGATACATGCTGTCACCCGGAACGTGAATGACCCCAGGATGGGACCCGCCACTAACCTGTAGGTTTGTGGTCTGCGTGTCGCGTGGGTCGGCACTTCTCCCGCCGGATCGCCCGCGACGCCTGTCTGCAGACTTGCCATATGAAACTCCTCTCTTCATAGGTGCAAGATGACACTGTTATTGAGTCTGGTCGGTATGCTGGCCCTGATGTTTATCGCCTGGCTGGCGAGTGAAAACCGCCGAGCCATCCGCTGGCGAACCGTGCTGGGGGCGCTCGCCCTGCAAACCGGTTTTGCTGCGCTGGTGCTCTATTTCCCCCCCGGACAAATCATGCTCGGTGCCATGAGCAATGGCGTCTCCGCCCTGCTCGGCTTTGCCGACAGCGGTATCCGTTTCGTGTTTGGCGATCTCGCCAGCAACGGTTTTATCTTCGCCGTGCGGGTGCTGCCGCTGGTGATCTTTATCAGCGCGCTGATCGCCGTGCTCTACCACTTCGGCATCATGCAGTGGGTGATCCGGGTACTGGGCGGCGCCATTCATCGTCTGCTCGGCACCAGCCGCGCCGAATCCCTGGTGGCCACCGGCAACATCTTCCTGTCGCAAGGGGAGTCGCCGCTGCTGATCCGTCCCTTCCTCGCCGGTATGACCCGCTCTGAACTCTTTGCGGTGATGACCTGTGGCATGGCTTCGGTGGCGGGCTCGGTGCTGGGCGGTTACGCCGGTCTGGGTGTGGATCTTAAATACCTCATTGCCGCCTCCTTTATGGCTGCGCCGGGTGGTCTGCTGATGGCCAAACTGCTGGTGCCGGAGCAGCAACAGGTAAGCGATCAGACCGAGATCACCCTCGACAAGAGTGACTACAGCAACGCCATCGACGCACTGGCGGGCGGCGCCATGGGTGGTATGAAAATCGCTGTGGCCATCGGCACCATCCTGCTCGCCTTTGTCAGCGTCATCACCATGATCAACGCCGGTCTCACCACCGTCGGCGAGTGGTTCGGTTGGGCCGATCTCTCCCTGCAGCAGCTGCTGGGTTATCTGTTTGCCCCGGTGGCCTGGCTGATTGGCGTGCCGGCCAGCGAGATGATGGCGGCAGGCTCCCTGATTGGTCAGAAGGTGATCATGAACGAGTTCGTCGCCTATCTGGACTTTGCCAATATCAAGGCTGACCTGAGTGCCCACACCCAGATCATCATCACCTTTGCGCTGTGCGGTTTTGCCAATCTGGGCTCCATTGCGGTGCAGCTCGGCTCCATCGGCACCATGGCGCCGGAGCGCCGTCACGATGTGGCCAATATGGGCTTCAAGGCGGTGCTGGCGGCGACCCTCGCCAACCTGATGAGCGCCACCCTGGCCGGGATCTTTGTCTCCCTCTGATGAGATAAAGTCAGGTTGCGCCAGTAAAAAAGCGCCCGCCCCATGTGGGGCGGGCGCTTTGCTTTATGGGCAGGGGGCTAGCGAGCGTTCGCTTCCCCCAGCCGTGGGTTGAGGGAGAGGATTCGGGTCTTGCTGACCCGGTGGCGATAGATCTCCCGCAGATAGAGCAGCGCCTTTTTCACCGATTCGCGGCTGAGGCGAATATCGTTGATGGAGACGAACTTCTCCTTCTCGCGGATAAGCTCCCGATATTTCTTCTCATACATGGGCTTGATGGCGTACCAGTTGGTATCGAGGATCTTGGCCGGGTTCTCGAACTCGTTGAGCATGCTGTCGAGCAGCGCATCGTTCCACTCCTCATTGCAGATCATCTCGATCACCGCCTTGTCCAGATGCTCATCGAAGCGATAGTGATCCTTGGCAAAGCAGCGCTTGATAAAGGCCACGATCAGGGTCAGGAAGTCATCGCTCAGGCAGGGGCTCTTGACGATCAGGGTGGTGAGGGAGATGTTGGCCGACGCCCCGATGACCAGCGCATAGCGCTTGAGGGTGGTATTGGGGAAGAGCCCGTTGAGGTGAGACTTGAGCCGGTTGAGATCCATATAGGAGAGCTTGTACTCCTTGGGCAGGGAGATGATCGACACCACGGAGGAGCAGTTCTTGAAGAAGTGCAGCTCGTTGAGGTGGGCCGGGTCATGGCCACTTTTTACATAGTCGTCCAGATACTCCCGATAGTTGCCCGCCTCGATGGGCAGCAGACTGATCCCCTCGATGGCCTGGGTCATCTTGTTGAAGTGGGGCAGCTCGATGGAACGGGTGAAGAGATCGTCCACATTGAGCCCGTCCTCCTTGTCAAACAGGCCGCCGGGGGGCGAGATGGACTCGGCATACGCCACCGCCACCGGCCCCGCCAGACTCATAAAGAGGTCGTTGGCATCGAGCCGAATGGTCTCGCTGATATCGATACCCGCCCGGCGAAAGTAGTTCTCGTCGTAGTCGGTGGTGACGGCCTGAGCGGTAAGAATGTTGAAGATCTGCTGTGAGATGTATTGGTTGGCGTACTTCTCCATGGTGTTGACGTCAACATGCTGGATCTCGCCATCGTCGCTCTCTTCGGCGTAGCGCATGATGTCGTTGGAGATCAGCATCATGGCATTCCAGGGCCTGATCCGCTTGAGCATGCTGGCATCGCAAGCCTGCTCGTTGTCGAAGTGATAGGAGAAGTCCCACTCCTCGGCCAGATACTTGCACAGCAAACGCCCGGCGTTGATGTGCAGCGCTTCCGAGATCTCGATACCCCGATCACAGATATTGGGCAGGATGCAGATGCCGCTGGTGAAGATGGGATCGAACATGAAGTGCTCCCCGAGGGAGAGGTGCTCCTCCTCTTCTGACGGGGGCGAAAAGGTCTTGCTCATGTAGGAGTACTGCTGGGCCAGCCCGAACTCGGAGGCCATGCCGGAGCCGGTGCCGCCCCCGGCACTGAAGATGTAGAAATAGAGGCGGGACTGGTTGGCCTTGATGCCGCAGGAGTCCACCAGATAGGTATGAATGGCCTGCCACTCGGAGTTGGCGAAGTAGTGGGGGCTCTTGTTGAGGATGATCTTGGCCAGATACTGGCCAAGGATGGGGGCGTTACCCGCGCCACCCGCGTGGATCTCCGACAAGTCCATCACCCGCATCTTGGCGTAATCACGCAAGGAGCCACCTTCGCCGCTGCGATTGGAGTGGCGGATACGGCCATCGATGTCCTTGTCCAGATCCCCCAGCATCACCATGGGCTCGATCAGAAAGACCGGCCGGGCCCCGTTGTTTGGCAGCCGCAGATTGCGCCGGATCCAGCTCACCGGGCCAAACTCCTTCTCCCGCTTGCGTTGCTCTTCACTGTTGAACTCATTGAGATAAAAGCTGCGGGCGTTGTAGACCAGCGAGGCCACATCCTGCGCGATGTTGGAGCCGCAGCGTCCCAGCCCCACCAGACAGACGGACGGAAAGTTGTGGGGCACGGCGGCGCCCGTTTCGCTCTCTCCGATGGCGGCGGGAAACACCGCGTGGCGCAGCTGTTCCAGATTGGCGAGAATGCGGGCCAGATCCCCTTCGGTGTAGTAGAGGTAACGGTTGCCTGCGTCCTGCTCATCATCCGTGTTGATAGGTAGCAGATCGATATGCTCGGTCATGAAAAAAGATCCCTCTTGGCGGCGAATGTATATAAATCAGCAGCTTTGCACTGCCCGCTAACTCTAGATGATAAAAAGCGGGGGCGCGGTGAGAGGAGGGCGAGAGTTGTGACTGTGTGATCATGGGCACAGCAACATCCCGGAAATCTGCCGCTACTCCTCAACGGACGGATGGGGCAACGGCGCCCCATTCTCCTGAAAAGGGGGACGACTGCACTCAATCATGTGTTGGCCGCGTGCCGGATTATCCCGTTCTGAACGGCCTGTTTCTCTTGCGCTGGCGTGGTGGAACAAACACGAAAAAGAATTTTTAGATTGGTTTTACTATTTCCAATCGATTATTTGATTGGGCAGTAACGGCATTAGCGGTGTCAGATTAGGGGAGCAGGTTGGCCAACGCGCCGTCAGCCAGTCTTTACGCGGTCACACAAGGAGACACTCTGATGGAAACACTTGACCAGAAAATCGACACCATGCGAGAAGCATTTATGCAGCAGGAGCGCAAACAGGCCCACGACAAGTGGCAAGCCAGGGTCGAGGAGCTGCTACAGATACGGGGTGAGGAGAGACAACCGGAGGAGCAGGAAGAGTAGTGTTCGCTCCCGGGCGAAAGTTGAGGTAGCGAACCCTTCGTATCGGCTACCCGTTATCTACCACCGATAAAAAAACCACCGACCTTTTGCAGGTCGGTGGTTTTTTTTATGGATTGCGGCTGATTGGGTGGCCTGACTTCCGGGCCGAGCAATTGGGTCACATCCAGGGCGTAGGGACGCGCCTACTTCGAATGGGTGACGGGCTCTTCGGAGAGCAACTCGTTAACGAGTCCAACTGCTAAATGAATATTCGACTCCATCTTGTCGCCGTTCACCGCGTTCGCTTTCCACGATTCAGGGGCTTCGGGATGTGGCCCGGAAACCGCCACCTTGCCTTTGCCGTATGAGCTGATCAGCGCGGCAATATGATGGTTTTGAAAATGGGCGATGACCTTGACCTGCTCGGGGCTTGGCACCGGCGTAAATTGCGGGCCGGCCTGGTAATACATCTGGCGCTCTTCACCAAGCCAGCTGATCGGGAAGATCCTGGCGCTAAAGTCGCCGTCATAATCATCGGATGTCGCAGGAACAAGGCTCAGCGCCGGCACAAAGCCCTCTTCTTCAGACCAGCCGGTGGATGCCACAAAGGCACCCCCACAGATCCCGAGGTAGCGGCCACCATTCTGCAAATAGGTTTTTAACGCCGAACGCGCTTGCGGGGTAAACGCCTTGAGGAGCGGCTCAACATCGTCCTCAGTACCGCCAACGATAAACACCCTGGCATTATCGAGCTCTGCAGGCAGCGCCTCGAGATTGGAGAGATACCTCACTGGCAACCCCACCTGCTTGACCACATCCGCAATCGCTTTGGTGCTATCCCCATCAGAAACCGGCCCGTTATAGATCAGCGCGTACGGCTCTTGTTTCGGTTGTGCAGAGGCGGCCTCAGCCATGCATCCTGTCATTAACCAAAGGCTGATAACGCTCGCAATCCGCACGAGGCTTTTTGATACATTCATCGCTGCCACTATCCCTGTGATATGAACCGAAGAGACTACTTATCACGATCCCGTTCTGCATGTCAGCCGCTGTTAAATGAACATTTCAAGTTAACGCGCCAACGCTGATTGGAGCTGCGTTTAGCTAACAGCGAGCCAATACAGAGGAAACAAAGGAAAGAAGCTCAGCCCCGGCTTTGGGGACGCGCGCAACAGCCGTTTTTATCACTTTCTGAGTGACACCTCTTATGGCTGATGGAGAAGGATTCGAGGGGGATATCCAACAACAAAAGAAAGTGCACTTCACCTTCACTTCACCGAGCGGGGGTAGGGTAGGCTCACGTTTTCAGTTGGAGCTTCACTCTATGCCCACCATAGTTACCCACGCCGCCGTACCTCTCTGCCTTGGACTGGGGCTTGGCAGCCGGATTATCCCTCCACGCCTGCTGCTGGCCGGTGTCGCCATCGCCATGCTGCCCGATGCCGATGTGCTCGCCTTTAAACTGGGGGTCGCCTACGGCCATGTCTTTGGCCACCGCGGCTTTACCCACTCCCTGTTGTTCGCCTTTGCCCTGCCCACGCTGGCTGTGTTGTTTCACCGCCAATTTCGGGCGAGCGCCGCTACCGTCTGGTCATTTCTGCTGGTCTCTCTGCTCTCCCATAGCCTGCTCGATTCCCTCACCACCGGCGGCAAGGGGGTTGGCTGGCTCTGGCCGTGGCGTGACGAGCGCTTCTTCGCCCCCTGGCAGGTGATCCGGGTTGCCCCCTTCAAGTTGGAGGCTTATCTCACCGCCCGAGGTGAAGCGGTGATCCTCTCCGAGCTCTACTGGGTCTGGCTGTCGGGGGTTGTATTGATGCTGATGTTGATGGGATGGAGGGTATGGAGAAGGGGGCGATAGTGGTGGGATTGGAATGGGGGCTGATTTTTATTTGTTCGGGGGCTTTTGGCATTCTCTTTCGCCTGTCCCCACCTCTAAATTGTGAGCGTTAGCGAACCCGTTGGTGGCCACGCTGATCGTAATAGTAACGAGTTTGAGTGATTTGTTAGGGGATTTCCTGACCAAATCCAATACGTTGCCAAGCTTCTCTAAATTGGGGCTGGTCGTATGATGTAGGTTGCAGCCAGTAAGATATGCGGCCATCTTTTTCACCACGGTGAGCCAATGCCTTTACTTCCTCTGGACGTAGCACGAATACATTTGGCTCTTTTGAAACATTGTTTACGACAAGCCAGAAATCACCCATTACTTTATCAAGGGTGTTTCCCAGTGGCACTGGGTTACGCTTTGAAAGTGCCTTTACTTGAACTCCTATAAAATTAGTACCTTCTTTATTGTAAGCAATTATGTCAACGCCTCTTGCGTTCCTAGCGGTTGGCATCACATTCCAGCCCATACAAGAAAGCCTGTAACAGGCGTAGTACATACCAATATTGCCGGTTACTTGAGTTTCAAATTTCATGTTGAATTCCTTGTTCTCCTATATGCCACCTAAGGTCATCATATTGATGGGTATGTTAGGCGAATTTTATAAATTAGTCAGTCGATAAAGTACTTCGCTACTAAAAGGGTTACCATTTTCTTGTTCTCTATCAGAAAGAGAAATTAAGTAATCTGTTACCCAGCGATATTTACTATAAGTCGAGACACTTTGATATAAATTTTTTTCTAGGTGTCCAATGATTTCTATTAAACAACTATGGTCGTTTTGCTGAGATATATTTGATAGGTAATCTATGAATAAAGGCGTGTCTTGTTTAATTCTAGTGATTGGTTTACCGTTTGGGTTCGTCCAGTTGTATAGAATATTATCACACCAATTAGAGTAATTTAGGCCACCCACGTCAATCTTATTCATTTTTTCAATAAATGAAGTTGCACTTTGAAATGAAAAATTTTTTATGATTTTACTATCTAGAATTACTCTTGGGTAAATAGCTGAGTTTTCTTCTAGAAGATAAGCATTGACGAACGCTGGACCAACAACTTGATGTTTTTCTTCATTAAAATATGTATCTCCTGTAGTTATTGCACCTCTTACCCAAATGTTGTTTATTGCCAAGTTTTGTTGAAGTTTAGCTATGGCAATACATAAATGAAGTAATCGATCTAAGTCACTCTCAATATCCCCGAGCAATGGGACAGATAAAATTATAGAGTCACTTATTATGATTGATTTTATAGGCTTTTTTAATTGTATATTTTTTAGCTCTGAAAGAGAATTGTTTACCACTTCAAAGTATTTATTTATGGTAGTTTCATCTGAATTGAAAACCATATTTTTGAAACCAAGAACATCAATAAATGCAACATAGCTTTTCTCGTACGATATTTTTTCGTAATGGTTCATTGTTGAGATTATTCCATGTAGATAAGTGCCAAAACTGTAATTATGTAGGTTTGATTTTTTGCTAATTATTCAATCGAAATCTTTAAGCTTTGCATTTTTTAAGTCATGTGGGAGATATTGAATCCAACGATTTAAACCGTCTATTTGATTTTGAGTCAAACAGCAATTTTTTCGCAAATGTTTTTTTAATGATGTAACGAATGAAATTCCATCTTCCTTGTTGTTTTTTATTAGGTAGGCACATGTCCGATTTAATATGAAATTATATGCATGACATGTTGATAAATTTTTTAGTGATAATTTTTCATCGATTTTTTTTGTTGAGTATGACTCTATATTTAATATGTGTTTTATGTCATTGTCTGATAAATTGCCATTCTGTAGATATGTACGGTAATAGTTATTTAAAGTCACGTATGAAAGAGGGCGGTTATTTAAGTTAAAGTCATGAAGTAATTCTTCACGTAGCAATAAATAAGCAATAGCTAATGATTTTTTTTGATCATTATTTGCTGTACCTGTACCTGTACCTGTACCTGTACCTGTACCTGTACCTGTACCTGCAAGAGACACTAGAGACTTTGTTAAGTCCGGTACGTCTTTGATGTTATTTTTTCCATGCATTTCAGCACAATGTCGCCCACCATAATGAATAACACCATTTGCATCTTGCATATAGTAGGCTGTACCCGATGAAAGTATACGGCCAGTTCCACAGTAGGATTCAGTATCTTCGTTGACAAAATCTTTCTTTAAGATATTCATAGTTTTTAAAAGAACCCTAGTTAACGCTGCTCAATGATACTCTTCAAAGTAACCAAATTGGTGCATATACTCATTATACAAAGAACTAATCGTGTATCTTTAATGTCTTTTTCATATTCGTGAATAAATTTTTGAAAACTATCGTCATTCTTTCGTAGATGTTCAATCAAATCTGTAACTCGCATATCTACTTTAGGCTGCTCATCGAGAATGTGGGCTAGGTGATTTCTTAGTGAATTCAGTTTCTTTAAGGCAACCCACAGCCAAACCATATCATTACTTTCAGGAGTAATTGCCTCTGCCAAGCAAATCATCTGATGACATTCAAATTTACAACCATTATGGCCTCTCAAGGAGTTGGGGTGGGAAAGTTGTAAATTTACAATTTCACGTACTAACTCTTCGGCAAGCAAATGTCCTTTCAAAATCTGAAGTGTAATATCTCCATCAAAAGGGAAATGTTTCATAAATTTCATTTTTTCTAGGTCAGACAACTTTCAATCCTCTTATAAAAATAACATTCCCAGCCGGGATGGCTTATATTCCGAGCATCATGAGCAAGAGCAAAATTTCGTATGATGTACTAAAATTCGTAGGTTGGTGCTGAACAAAGTGAAGCCCAACGTTTCCCGCGAATATATATGAAAATCTGTTCTACGGTTTTGCCACATCCTTGTTTATCCCGATCTGGTTGGTGCAATCATGCTCGCTTGTTGGGCTTCGCTCCGCACCAATCTACAAAAACCACGCTACCGCCCCTGAGTTTCAGCCCCCAGTGCGCTGCTTTTAACCCGCGAGATAGCAACAATCGCTGTCATGGCGTTCTTTCGAGAGGTTGATTGTCATTCGGGTATCTTAAGGGGGAGGGTGGTGCGTTGAGAAGCTGGTTTTGGCGGGAATCTGTGTTGGATCAATAAATTAGTTATTAAGGCATGGGCTGAGTGAGCATCTTGTTTGGCTGGGTATACACAATCCCCTCACCCCAGCCCTCTCCCAAAGGGAGAGGGAGCATATCTGCTGTTAGACGGGGCTGCGGGTTGGCACAGTTTTGATCCCCCTCTTGTTCGTTGAGGCGAGTCCTCTTGTCCATCGGCATGTGCAGTTGGACAAGAGGATGAGCCGAAGGTCCCCGACGTCAGTCGGGCGAATAAGCGGGGGAGAAGACTTTTGGTGTGATTTGTTAAAGAGAGCGGGTCTTTCCAAAGTCACTCGCCCGAGCCCGAAGGGCGGGCGAAACTCTGTCAAGGGCGGCGCCCTCGTGTCCTGCGTGGCGAAGCCGCGCCATAGCATCATCATCAATTCCGCGAACGTCTGATTACGCTTCGCTAATCAGACCTAAAAGGGGGGCACCAACTAGGGATGGTGGATAACAAAAGGGAGCCCGCTTGGGCTCCCTTGCTTGTCATGGGGGTGGGCGTTTGACTGAACGCTTAGCGCAGGGTCGCGGCCTTCATCCCTTCCACAAACTCTTTCAGACGAGTGAGCATATGTTCCGGGTTCTGGTGGTGGGTTTCGATGATCTTCACCACGGCGGAGCCGGAGATGGCACCGGCGGCGCCTGCGGCAATCGCTCCACGCACCTGAGCCGGTTCGCTGATGCCAAAGCCGAGCAGGGCGGGGGGGGCATTAAACTCGCGCAGGGTATTGATCAGCCCCTCCACCGGCATGCCGGCCTTGGTCTCGGCTCCGGTCACGCCGGCGCGGCTCACCAGATAGGTGTAGCCATTGCCGAGCTCCGCCACCTGTTTCAGGGTCTCGGCGTCGCCATTGGGCGGGGCGATAAAGATGCTGTCGATACCGAACTTGTCGGCAGCCGCCTTGTAGGGGGCGCACATCTGCACCGGCACGTCGGCGACCAGCACCGAATCCACGCCCGCCTGCTGGCACTTCTCGTAGAAGCCGTCAATTTTGCGCACATAGACCAGATTGGCGTAAACCAGCAGGCCAATGGGCAGCTGCGGGTACTTGGCGCGGATGCGGCCGAGCAGCTCGAAGCAGTCGTCCGGGGTGGTGTGGCTGGCAAAGGCACGCAGGGCGGCGCCCTGAATGGTGGGGCCATCCGCTACCGGATCGGAGAAGGGAATGCCGAGCTCGAGGGCATCGGCGCCCCCAGCGACCAGCGCATCGACGATGGCCAGAGAGAGTTCAGGAGTGGGGTCACCCAGCATCACGAACGGCACAAAGGCGCCCTGATTGGCCGCGTCCAGGCGGGAGAAGAGTTGTGCGTAACGGTTCATGACAAGGTTCCTTCTTTCTCGAAAATGTCAGCGACGGTGAAGATATCTTTGTCGCCACGGCCGGAGAGGTTGACGATGAGCACCTGCTCTTTTTCCGGTTCACTGCGGGCCATCTTGAGGGCGTGGGCCAGCGCGTGGGAGGACTCCAGCGCGGGTATGATTCCTTCGGATTTGGCCAGCTCCTGGAAGGCGTCCAGCGCCTCCTTGTCGGTCACCGAGGGGTACTCGGCGCGGCCGATGGCGGCCAGATGGGCGTGCTGCGGGCCGACGGAGGGGAAGTCGAGCCCCGCCGAGACGGAGTAGGACTCCTGGATCTGGCCCTGATGGTCCTGCATCAGGTAGGAGTGCATGCCAAAGAAGACCCCCTTGCTGCCGTGGCCGAGTGGCGCACCGTGCTCGCCGCTCTCGATGCCGTGACCACCCGGCTCGACGCCGATGAGGCGCACCGACGGCTCATCGATAAAGTCGGCAAACATGCCGATGGCGTTCGACCCACCGCCGACACAGGCGATCACCGCATCGGGCAGCCGCTCCTCCTTCTCGAAGCACTGGGCCTTGGCCTCTTCGCCGATCATCTTCTGGAACTCCCGCACGATGGTGGGGAAGGGGTGCGGGCCGGCGGCGGTACCGAGCAGGTAGTGGGCCGACTCGTAGTTGGCAGCCCAGTCGCGCAGCGCCTCGTTGCAGGCATCTTTCAGGGTGCTGGAGCCGGAGTGCACCGGAATGACGGTGGCGCCCATCAGCTTCATGCGAAATACGTTCGGTTTCTGGCGCTCGCAATCCTTGGCGCCCATATAGACCCGGCACTTGAGGCCGAGCAGGGCGCAGGCCAGTGCAGTGGCCACGCCATGCTGACCGGCGCCGGTCTCGGCGATGATCTCGCTCTTGCCCATCCGCTTGGCCAGCAGGGCTTGACCCAGCACCTGGTTGGTCTTGTGGGCGCCGCCGTGCAGCAGGTCTTCACGCTTCAGATAGAGGCGGGTCTTGGTACCCTTGGTCAGATTGCGGGTCAGGGTGAGCGGGGTCGGCCGGCCGGCATACTCGGTCAGCAGGGACTGAAACTCGGCGATAAAGGCCGGATCATCCTTGGCGTCGACAAAGGCTTTTTCCAGCTGGAGCAGGGCCGGGATAAGGATTTGGGGCACATACATGCCGCCGAATTCGCCGAAAAACGGGTTGAGCAGGGTCATGGCTTCTTCCTTGTATTAGCTAAATCGAAATATCAAAAAGGGTTGCGTTACAGGTTGCGCAGTGCGCCGAAGACGGCTGCAATCTTGTGCGCATCCTTCTGGCCCGGGGCACTCTCTACCCCGGAGTTGAAATCAAGGCCGAGGCAGCCCACTTGTGCCGCTTGCAGGGCATTGTCGGGGTTGAGGCCCCCCGCCAGCATCAGTTTGCTCTTGTCGAGTGTGGCCAGCATGGCCCAGTCGAACGCCTGACCGGTGCCACCGCTCTGGCTGCCTACTTTGGTATCCAGCAGCAGGCGATCCGCCGGGTAGTCGAGGTCGGGCAGCGGCTCGTCGCTTTCCTTGCCAAGAGAGACGCCTACGGCCTTCCAGATCTGGCAGCCAGCGGGCAGCAGCGGCCGCAGTTCCTCGATATAGGCGGCATCTTCATCGCCGTGCAGTTGCACCGCGGCGAGTCCCAGCGCATCCACCGTCTTGGCGATGGTGGCGGGCTGGGCGTTGCGAAATACCCCGACGTAGGAGAGCGGTGCGCCCGCCATCACGGCGCGGGCGGCGGGGATGTCCACATAGCGCGGGCTTTTCGCTACAAAGATAAGACCCCCGAACACCGCGCCCGCCTGATGGGCGGCGGCGGCGTCCTCGGCGCGGGTGAGGCCGCACACCTTGTTCTGGCCCAGTACCAGCTTGCGCACAGCCGCCTCCAGATCCGGCTCGGCCATCAATGACGAGCCCACCAGAAAGCCCTTGGCGTGGTGGCGCAGATCCGCTACCTGAGCGCGGTGGTTGATGCCGGATTCGCTGATCACCACCCGATCGCTCGGAATATCTTTAGCCAGCTGTTTGGTGCGGTTGAGATCGACGCTCAAGTCGCGCAGATCCCGGTTATTGATGCCAATCACCGGTGCCCCCAGCGCGATGGCGCGGGTCAGCTCCTCCTCGTTGCTCACCTCGGTGAGCACGCCAAGGCCCAGCTCTTTGGCCACCGCGAACAGGGCGCGATAGCCCTCGTCGGTGAGCACCGAGAGCATCAAGAGGATGGCGTCCGCCTGATAGTGGCGGGCCAGATAGACCTGATAGGGGTCAATCATGAAATCCTTGCAGAGCACCGGCTGCGATACGCGGCTGCGCACCCGCGGCAAAAAGGCGAAATCCCCCTGAAAGAACTTCTCGTCGGTCAGCACCGAGATGGCGGTGGCGTATTTGCCATAGATGTCGGCGATGGCCTCCGGGCTGAAATCGTCGCGGATCAACCCCTTGGAGGGGGAGGCCTTCTTGCACTCCAGAATAAAGCGGGTGGAGCCCGCCTTGAGGGCGCCTACGAAATCCCGATCGCTTGGGGTCAGCTCGCTCTGGAAGCTATCCAGCGGTTGGGCCAGTTTGCGGGCGGCAACCCACTCCTGTTTGGCCGCCACGATCTTGCCGAGAATGGTCTGGCTGATGGAGGCCATGCTCAGAAAAGCATGGGGGGCGATAAGGTCTGACATCTCGTTATCCTTGCGAAACTGGCTCTTGCCCTGCGGGCGTTCTGAATGACTGCTGTGCAATGTGGTGGCTGACATCATGCCTCCTGATGGCCCGCTTCCTGATGGCTCAAAGTGGCCAGCCGGGCAGCCAGATCCGCTGCCTTGCCACTCGCCAGCACTGCCAGCACCTCGGCCGCTGCGCTCTTGAGGTCTGTCGCCTTGCCCGCCATCAGCAGCAGCGGCGCCACATTGGCGGCGATGGCGGTGTTGTGGGCCTGGGTGCCACGCCCTTCCAGAATGGCGGCGGTGATGGCGCGGTTCTCTTCCGGTTCCCCGCCCTGAATGGCACTGACCGGATAGGTCTCCAGGCCAAAGTCAGCCGGGGTGAGCAGAAATTCGCGGATCTCGCCGTCACGGATCTGGGCCACCTGGGTCGGGCCGTGGATGGCAATCTCATCCAGCCCGGCACCGTGCACCACCATACCGGTTTTCAGCCCCAGTGCCAGCAGGGTTTCTGCGATGGGGCGCACCAGCTCGGGGGCATAGACCCCCATCAGCTGATAGGTGGGGCGAGCGGGGTTGATAAGCGGCCCCAGCACGTTGAACAGGGTGCGGGTCTTGAGGGCCTGACGCACCGGCATGGCGTGGCGCACCCCGGCGTGATACTGGGGGGCGAACAGGAAGCAGATGCCGAGCTCGTCCAGACAGCGGCGCGCCTGCGCCGGGCTCATGTCGAGCTTGATGCCCATCTTGTCGAGCAGATCGCTCGAACCCGACTTGCTCGAGACCGAGCGGTTGCCGTGCTTGGCCACTTTCAGGCCGCAGGCGGCGGCGACCAGCGCCGAGGTGGTGGAGACGTTGATGGTGTTGAGGCCATCGCCACCGGTGCCGACGATGTCGCAAAATTCATAATCCGGACGCGGGAAGTCGCGTGCTTCTGCCAAGAGGGCTTCGGCGGCGCCGGCGATCTCCTCCGGGGTCTCCCCCTTGATCTTGAGGGCGGTCAATAAACTGGCGAGCACGATGGGATCCACTTCGCCACGTACCACCTGGCCGAAGGCGTCGCGGGTACTTTCACGGCTCAGAGACTGACCCTGATAGAGGGTGTTGAGATGATGATGCATGTTGGTCTCCTTACCTTAACGCACGCTGCTTTCTGGACGGGTGATATGGGCGAGCGCCTGAGTCAGCAGGCGGGCCCCTTCCGAGGTCATGATGGATTCCGGGTGGAACTGGAAGCCCAGCACCCGCTCATCCTGCTGCTCGATGGCCATGGGCATCCCCTGATAGTGGGCAATCACCGTCAGCTCTTCCGGTACATAGGTGGCAACCAGCGAGTGGTAGCGGGCCACCGGCAGTGGGCTCGGCAGA
Source organism: Aeromonas sp. s11 (assembly GCF_040907945.1). Taxonomy (NCBI): domain Bacteria; kingdom Pseudomonadati; phylum Pseudomonadota; class Gammaproteobacteria; order Aeromonadales; family Aeromonadaceae; genus Aeromonas; species Aeromonas sp. s11. Next base: position 99,020 of record NZ_JBFOCU010000024.1, read on the forward strand.
CCGGCGAAGGCGCCGTGGCCATTGTGCTCAATCAGCGAGCGCTTGCCGTGGACGATCTCGCCCGCCGCGCCGACGGTGCCGCCGTAGGCTTCGCACAGGGCCTGATGGCCGAGACAGATGCCGAGGATGGGCACCTGACCACGAGCCAGCTTGATGAGGTCGATGAGGCAACCCGCCTCGTGGGGGGCGCCCGGGCCCGGCGAGAGCACCAGCACGGCGTCCCCTTCGTAGGCGGCGATCTCGCTCATGATGCGGCTGGCCGGCAGGCTGTTGCGGTAGATCCGCACCGGATAACCGAGGGAGCGGAACTGATCAACGAGGTTGTAAGTAAATGAATCGAAGTTATCGAGCAGGAAGATATTAGTGGCTGTTGATCCGGTACTCATTGGCTCACGTCCTTATGTTGCTCCTGCTGGGCGCTCAGGGCTTGCAGAGAGGTGCCATGGCTGGCAGCGATGGCGGCCAGCACGGCGGCCGCCTTGGCGCGTGTTTCGTCCGCTTCGGCTTGGGGTTTGGAGTCATAGACCACCCCGGCACCGGCCTGCACATGGGCCACGCCATCTTTCACAAAGGCGGAGCGGATGACGATGCAGGTATCCATCTCGCCGGCACCGTTGATGTAACCAACCGCACCGCCGTAGCTGCCGCGGCGCTTGCCTTCCACCATGCGAATAAGCTCGCTGGCGCGGATCTTGGGGGCGCCGGTGAGGGTGCCCATGTTCATGCAGGCCTGATAGGCGTGCAGGGCGTCAAGGTCGGAACGCAAGGTGCCCACCACCTTGGAGACCAGATGCATCACGTGGCTGTAGCGATCCACTTTCAGCAGCTCCTTGACGTAGCGGGTGCCGGGCGCCGAGATACGGGCGATGTCGTTGCGGCCCAGATCTACCAGCATCAGGTGCTCGGCCACCTCTTTCTCGTCCTGACGCAGTTCCAGCTCGATGCGGCCATCGAGATCCCGGTTGATGCTGCCATCCGGGTTGAAGCCGCGGCGGCGGGTACCGGCGATGGGGTACATCTCCACATCGCGGCTGGCGGCGCAGAATTTCACCGCGCTCTCCGGCGAGGCGCCAAACAGGGTGAAGCCCTCATCCTGCACGTAGAACATGTAGGGGCTGGGGTTGGTCTGTTTGAGGCGGCGATAGGCGGCCAGGGGGCTCGGGCAGGGCAGGGAGAAGCAGCGGGACGGCACCACCTGAAAGATGTCGCCACGGCGGATAAAGCCCTTGAGCTTCTCTACCTCGGCGCAGAACTGTTTGTCGCTCTTGTCCACGCTCATGCCACCGGTCAGGGGCTGGGTGGTCAGCTCGGCGCTTAGAGGTTGCTGGCAAATCTGTTTGAAGTCGGTGAGCCGTTCGGTCAGGCGGGTGTATCTGTCTTCAACCTGGCTTTCGTCGCTGTCGCCGCCAAAGATGCAGGCCAGCAGTTGAGTGGTGCGCTCGATATGGTCGATGGTGATCAGGGTTTCGGCCACATAGAAGCAGTAGTCGGGGCAGTTGTTGCTCCCCTCCGGTACTTCGGGCAGATCTTCAAAAGAGGCGATGAGGTCGTAGGCGAAGCTGCCCGCCATAAAGAGGGCTTCTTTACCCAACTGGCAATCGAGCTCCCGCTGCAGGGTGCGCAGCACGTCCAGCACGCTGCTCCCCTTGAGGCGGGAATCTTCGTCCAGCCCCCGATCGGAGGCCGGGAAGTCGAGTTGCAATTCGCCATCTACCAGCGAGCGGGCAACCACCGCAGGCAGCCGCTCGGCCAGCAGGCTTTGCAACTGGGCTCCGTTGTCATTGAGGCTGCGCACCCGCACGGTGCGACCACGGCACTCGATGCGCAGGCAGGCGTCTACCAGCAGCAGGCTCTGCTTGCCCGCCTTGGAGTCGATCTCCACCGATTCCAGCAGCAGGTTGTTGGGGCGACCCTGACAGAGGCGGGTATAGAGCGCCAGCGGATCGGCCACATAGGGGGCGTTGAGCTTGAGGGTATCGAATTCACCCAGAGGAAGGCGATGTGTGGCTGTCATAGTGCGTTCCCTTGCGTGTGATGCGTGTTACCGATGTTCATGACATTGAATTCCTTAGAAATTTAATTGGTCCGGGGTGGCTGGTTCAGGGGCGCCATCGCCAGGTCAGCTTGCTTGTCTGAATTCTCGGTTTCATCACAGGTCCATTTGCCGGATAATAAAAAAGCCCGCTGGGGTCAGCGGGCTTTTTCTTTGGGTTCTTAATTTGCTGTCAGATTACAGGTACAGCAACGACCACACGCCCGCATGTCAGGGAGTGTGCCACCACCAGATGGTCAGGATGGAAGTCGTTTGCATGATAAAGTCCTGTAAAAAGATGTTTGCAATGAAGTGCCTACAGAAAACGATAAAGCCGCGGCCAAGTCAAGTCGCTTTTTAGCCTTCTTTCACCGATTTGCCATGAATGGTGACCTGACCACGAGAGCGGAATAACCTGATGAGATTCGATCTTCACTGCCATACCACTGCCTCCGATGGGGTGCTGAGCCCAGCCGAACTGGTGCGCCGCGCCGCCGAAAAACAGGTTGAGGTGTTAGCAGTTACTGACCACGATACCCTCGCCGGGCTTGATGAGGTGCGCCGCACCATCGACGCCGAGCAACTGCCGCTGCGACTGGTGAGCGGGGTCGAGATCTCCACCGGCTGGGAGCACCACGAAATTCATATCGTGGCTCTGGGGGTGGATGAAAAAAATCCGCAACTGACCGACTTTCTGGCTGGTCAGCTGGCCCGTCGCGAGGCGCGCGCGCTGGAAATCGGGCGTCGTCTGGAGAAGTGCCTCATCCCCGGCACCTATGAAGAGGCCAAGGCGCTCGCCGGTGACGCCGCCGTGACCCGTGCCCACTTTGCCCGGGTGCTGGTGGCTCGCGGGGTAGCCGACAACATGCAGAAGGTATTCAAAAAGTACCTGAGCCGTGGCAATAAAGGGTATGCCCCGGCCGAGTGGCCCGAGATGAGCGAAGCCATCGCTGCCATTCACGCCGCCGGTGGGCTGGCGGTGCTGGCCCACCCCAGCCGTTACGATCTCACCGCCAAGTGGATCAAGCGGCTGCTGGTGGCCTTCAAGGCGGCCGGTGGCGATGCCATGGAGGTCTCATTGCCCCAGCAGAGCCCGCAGGAACGGGCCAATCTGGGCCAGTGGGCCAAGGAGCACGACCTCTATATCTCGGTGGGATCGGATTTTCACTTCCCCTCCAACTGGACCGAGCTGGGCCGCCACCTCTGGTTGCCCAAAGAGGGGATGCCCGTCTGGCTGGCCTATCCCGGTCACTTTGGGCTCACCACCGAGCAACACGCAGAGCTGCTGGCGAGCCGGTAACGGCGCCAGCGAAGCAGCCACAAACAGGTTAAGGTAGTGTCATGGGTCTTTGACCCGTGACCATACGAGCGGGCAGGTATTGCTGCCCCCATTGCGAGAACAAGCTATGAGTCAGCATTTTTACGTACATCCGGAAAACCCCCAGGCCCGTCTGATCGGTCAGGCGGTACAGATCATCCAGAACGGTGGCGTCATCGTCTATCCGACCGACTCCGGCTATGCGCTGGGCTGCCAGATGGGTGACAAGGGCGCGCTGGAGCGCATCTGCCGCATCCGTCGCCTCGATGCCAACCACGACTTCACCCTGGTGTGCCGCGATCTCTCCGAGATCTCCACCTACGCCAAGGTCGACAACAGCGCGTTTCGCCTGATCAAGAACAACACCCCGGGCGCCTACACCTTCATCTTCAAGGCGACCAAAGAGGTGCCGCGCCGCCTGATGAACGAGAAGAAGAAGAGCATCGGCATCCGGGTGCCGGACAACAAGATTGCCCAGGCGCTCTTGGAAGCCCTCGGCGAGCCGCTGCTCTCCACCACACTGATCCTGCCGGACTCCGAGATGGCCGAGTTCGATCCGGAAGAGATCTTCGACAAGCTGGGCAAGCAGATCGATCTGGTGGTCAACGGCGGTTATCTGGGCGAGCAGCCCACGACCGTGGTCGATTTCTCTGACGACGAGCCGGTATTGCGTCGTCGCGGTGCCGGGGACCCGACTCCGTTTGAGTGATGTCGCTGAACCGGTGACAGTCCCTTCCGTCGAGACGGGGACTGGCGCCGCACTACCCATCGCGAAAGTCCTGGGGCAGCCCTATCACGAGCTGCCTCAGGACTTGTTCATCCCGCCCGATGCGCTGGAGGTGTTCCTCGATACCTTCGAGGGGCCGCTGGATCTGCTGCTCTACCTTATCCGGCGCCAGCAGCTCGATATCCTCAACCTGCCGATCCTGCAGATCACCGCCCAGTACATGGAGTACGTGGAGCTGATGCAGGGGCTCAACCTTGAGCTGGCAGCCGAATATCTGCTGATGGCGGCCTGGTTGGCGGAGATCAAATCCCGCCTGCTGCTGCCCAAGGCGCCGGAGCTGGAGGATGAAGAGGAGGGGGAAGACCCGCGGGTGACCCTGATCCGCCGCCTGCAGGAGTACGAGCGTTACAAGGTAGGTGCAGAGAGGGTCAATGAGCTGCCACGGGTGGAGCGGGAGATTTATATCGCCGCTGCCCTGCCCCCCTATTTTGGCGCCCTCAAGCCACTGGCGCCCGATGTTTCGCTGGTTGAGCTCGCCCTTTACATGCAAAGTGTGGTAAAACGCGCGACTCATTTTGAGCATCACCAGATCCGCCGCGAACAGATCCCGACCCGGGTGCGCATGGCGGAGATCCTTGCCATGCTCACGCTGGGGCAGACCCTGCGCCTTGAGCAGGTGCTGCGCGCCGAAGAGGGGCGCATGGGGGTACTGGTGACGTTTCTGGCCCTGCTGGAGCTGTGCAAGGAGCAACTGATCTGGATCCTGCAGGCAGAACCGCTGGGACCAATCCATTTCGCATTGGCCGAGCAGAGCGAGGAGGGCAACCGTGGCGCTGCCCACTGAACGACTCAAGACCCTGATCGAAGCGGCGCTGTTTGTGGCCGGTCGCCCGCTCAATGTCAGCGAACTGAAAAGCAGCGTGCTGGCGGATTATCCGGTGACCAGTCGCTATGTTCAGCTGCTGTTGGCCGAGATCAGGCAAGATTACAGCTCGCGAGGCGTCGAGCTCAAAGAGGTCGCCTCCGGCTGGCGCTTTCAGGCGCGTCAGGAGTATGCCGAAGAGCTCTCGCGGCTCTGGAGCGAGCGGGCGCCGCGCTATTCCCGCGCCGTGATGGAGACGCTGACCCTGATCGCCTATCGCCAACCCATCACCCGGGCCGAGATCGAAGCGATCCGCGGAGTGGCGGTGTCGAGCCAGATAGTGAATACCCTGAAAGAGCGTGGCTGGGTGCGCAGCATCGGCCACAAAGAGGTGGCGGGTCGCCCCGAGCTGCTCACCACCACCAGAGAGTTTCTGGATTACTTTAATCTGCAGAGTCTGGAGCAGCTCCCCGAGCTGGATCCGGAGCTGCAACCCCTGTTGCCCTCTGCGGTGGACGGGGAGAGCGATGCCCGGTGAATGGCGCCCAAGTGTGCCAATGTCACCGAGATATACATTTTTCAACTGTGGCGAGTGCTCCAACCGGCGTTTGTTACAGTTAACCCCGTTGCCCCTTTTACCAGTGGGCAGCGATCAACAATCAGGTAACCCCGATGAGTGAAAAACTGCAAAAAGTGTTGGCCCGCGCGGGTCACGGCTCCCGTCGTGAGATGGAGGCCCTGATCACCGCAGGTCGGGTCAGTGTGGATGGCAAGGTCGCCACACTGGGGGATCGCGTCGAAGTGAACGCCGTGATCCGGGTGGATGGTCACCAGGTCAAGACCCGTGCCGCAGAGGAAGTGATCTGCCGCGTACTGGCTTACCACAAGCCGGAAGGGGAGATGTGTACCCGTCACGATCCGGAAGGTCGTCCCACCGTGTTTGATCGTCTGCCCAAGATGGAAGGTGCCCGCTGGATCGCGGTCGGCCGCCTCGACGTCAACACCTCCGGTCTGTTGCTGTTCACCACCGACGGTGAGCTGGCCAACCGTTTGATGCACCCGAGCCACGAAGTGGAGCGGGAATACGCGGTACGTGTCTTTGGCGAAATCACCGAAGCCATGCTGCAGCGTCTGCGCAAGGGCGTACAGCTGGAAGATGGCACCGCCAAGTTCAACAAGATCAAACCGGCTGGCGGTGAGGGTCTGAACCAGTGGTTCAACGTCACCCTGACTGAAGGTCGCAACCGTGAAGTGCGCCGCCTGTGGGAATCCCAGGAAGTGCAGGTGAGCCGTCTGATGCGTATCCGCTACGGCGACGTCAAGCTGGACCGCGGCATCCCGCGCGGTGGCTGGCAAGAGCTGAAACTGCCGGAAGTGAACTACCTGCGCGGTCTGGTCAACCTGCCGCCGGAGACCGAATCCAAGGTCGATCTGCAGCAGGATGGCAAAACCAGCCGTCACAAGCAGGCCGCCCAGATCCGTCGCGCCGTGCAGCGTCACAAAGAGATGCAGGGCAAAGAGCCGCGCGCCCGCGCCACCACCGCCCGTCGCAAGCCGCAAGCCTCTACCCGCAACTCAGGTACCGGCAGCAAATAAGCCGATAGCCCGTTGCGAACTGCGTGCCGTTCAAGTGCGCAGTCGGCCAAGCAAAGGCCCGCACCAACTGGTGCGGGCTTTTTTGTATCAGCGCCCCTTGGCTGGTAAAAGGGTGGCTGGTGAGAAATTGAGGGGCATTTCTGTCTTCTACTTGCCCGCAGACTCGCCGCTGCGGTTGCTCTGCTCCGGTGAGCTTGTTAGCCTGTGCGGCTCTGATAGAGGAGTGAACGATGAGCAAGGTACTTGATGAGCTGCTGGCGTTGCTGGCGCTGGAAAAAATCGAGGAGGGCCTGTTTCGGGGCCAGAGCCAGGATCTCGGTCTGCGGGCCGTGTTTGGCGGACAGGTAATGGGGCAGGCCTTGTCAGCTGCCAAGCAGACGGTCGAGACCGGTCGTCAGGTTCACAGTTTTCACTCCTACTTCCTGCGTCCGGGGGATGTGACCCGTCCCATCGTCTATGACGTGGAGAATATCCGCGACGGCCAGACCGTCTCCACCCGCCGGGTCAAGGCGATTCAGGGCGGCAAGCCCATCTTCTATCTCAACGCCTCGTTTCAGGTGCCGGCCGATGGCTTCGAGCATCAGGCGCAGATGCCCACCGGCATCACCCCGCCGGAGGAGCTCAAGAGCGAGCTGGAGCTGGTGCGCCCCTACGAGAACCTGATCCCGGCCTCCCTGCGGGACAAGATCCTCTGTGAGCAGCCCATCGAGATGCGCCCTGTAACCCTGGTCGACCCTATTCGGCCGACGGTGCAGGATCCGGTGCGCCACGTCTGGTTCAAGGCCAACGGTCAGATGCCGGACGATCTGCGGGTGCACAAATACCTGCTGGCCTACGCCTCCGACTTCAACTTCCTGCTCACCTCGCTGCAGCCCCACGGGGTGTCCTACTGGGAGCCGGATATGCAGGTGGCCACCATCGACCACTCCATGTGGTTCCACCGGGATTTCCGCTTCGACGACTGGCTGCTCTACGTGGTAGACAGCCCGAGCGCCAGCAGCGGTCGCGGTCTGGTACGCGGTCAGTTCTTCACCCGCGACGGGGTGCTGGTGGCGAGCACCATGCAGGAGGGGGTGATCCGCCGTCGCGGCAGTTAAGGCGCAAAGCGGATAGCAAAACGGGGTGGCTTGGGCCACCCCGTTTTCGTTGCTGCGATGTGCGCGGGCGCTGCGGGATCAGCCGCCGCGCTGGTACTTGAAGCGTTTCTTGCGCCGGTAGGGGTAGACATCCTCGAACACCCCCATCTTGATGTTGCTCTGCAGCATCTTCCAGTAGTTGGCGTCGAACATCTCCTTGTGCAGCTGCAACATGATCTCCCGCACCTGCGGCTTTTGCAGCAGGAAGGTGGCGAACTCCTCCGGGAAGATGTCGTTGGGGGCCACCGAATACCAGGGCTCGGCGCTCCACTCATCCTCGGGGTAGCGAGGCGGCGGGATCTGGCGGAAGTTGCACTCCGTCATGTAGCAGATCTCGTCGTAGTCGTAGAAGACCACCCGGCCGTGACGGGTGACGCCAAAATTCTTGAACAGCATGTCCCCCGGGAAGATGTTGGCCGCCGCCAGCTGCTTGATGGCGTTGCCGTACTCCTCCAGCGCGAGGCGGGTCTGCTGCTCGTCCGCCTTGTCCAGATAGAGGTTGAGGGGGATCATCTTGCGCTCGGTATAGAGGTGCTTGATCACCAGTTTGTCGTCGCTGATGGTGAGCGCCGACGGCGCCACCGTCTTGAGCTCGGCAAGGAGCTCGGGCGAGATGCGATCGAGGGGAAACTCGAAGTTGGTGAACTCCTGGGTATCGGCCATCCGGCCAACCCGGTCGTGCTGTTTAACCAGTCGGTATTTTGCCTTCACCTGCTCGTGGCTCACATCCTTGGGCGGGGTGAACTCGTCTTTTATCACCTTGAACACCACATCGTAGGAGGGGAGGGTGAACACGCTCATCACCATCCCCTTGATGCCCGGCGCGATGATGAACTGATCCCGACTCTGGGCCAGATGGTGGCGGTAGTGGCGATAGAGCTCGGTCTTGCCGTGCTTCTGGCAGCCGATGGCGTTGTAGATCTCGTAATCGGGCTTGTGGGGCATGATCTGGCGTAGGAAGGCGACAAACAGTGCCGGTTCGCGGGCATAAACCATAAAGTAGGCGCGGGCGAAGCCAAACACGATGGAGGCGAGATCCGGCTCGAAGATCACCGTGTCCACATAGATGCTGTGGCCTGTGCTGAGCAGGGGCAGGATAAAGGGGAACACCTGATCCCGGGCCCGGATCAGCCCCACCAGATAGGCCCCCTTGTTGCGGTAGAACACCTCTTTGAGCAGCTCGATGGCAAACGGCTCATCATGGAGGATTTGCGGGCCGTTCTCCGCAAGATGGCGGTGGATGTCGACAATATCCCGCTGCTTGTCCTCGTAGGGGAGGGTGAAGCTGTAATCGCCGAGTAGCTGGCTCAGGGTCTGTGGCAAGTGGGCCAGATCGGTGCGATAGATGCGCAGCAGGGCGCTCAGGTCCGGTTTTTCGCCACGGCTGACAAAGGGGTGGATATAGAGGTTCTCGTCGCGGATATTGCGATGGCGAAAGATCCGGCGATAGACGGAGTTGAAGAAGGACTCCGCCACCTCGAAGTTGTCACAACGGGGCAGCAGATCGCTGAAGGCGCTTTTGACCCGCTTGAGCAGCTCCTGAGTGGCGTGGTGCTCCCCCATCATCTGGCGGATGGAGCTGGCGGTGGCCCCCACATGGTGGTCATAGAGGCGAATACGCTCGCGCCCGGCGAGCTGCACCCCCAGCCAGTCACTGTTCTCGAAGCGGCTCTTGCTGCCCTGGGTTATCTCGAGAAACCGGCTGTAAAACGACTCGAAGCGTTGCAAGATAGTCTCGGCGACGGCCTGTTCCAATGGCTGCTGCATCTCTCTCTTCCTTGTGATCTGTCGGGCCGATAGCGCGAAGGATTGGGTGTAATTTGTTCACACGTCAGGCCACTATCGCAACATTCAAACGTCTGTTCAAGTGGCAATTTTCGGGGATAAACGGTAGATTGCGCCCCTGTTTTAGTGATGGTTTAGCGACTGTTTGCTGTCTGTTTGAGAGGCCGTCCGGCCTGTGAGGAAACCCGATGAAGCTCTATTTTGTCCTGGTGGCACCTGCCCGTCCTGCGAACGTGGGGGCGGCTGCCCGCGCCATGAAAACCATGGGATTCGATGCCATGCGACTGGTGGCGAGCCGGGTACACGAAGAGGAGGAGGCGAGCTGGGTGGCCCACGGCGCGCAGGAGATCCTGACTCAGGCCGAGGCGTTCGATACCCTGCCCGAGGCGCTGGCCGACATGGATCTGGTGATTGCCACCACCGCCCGTGAGCGCGGTCGCTACCAGCACTACCTCACGCCGGGGGAGATCCGCGAGCAGATCCGCAGCAAGCCATCGCTCGGCAAGGTCGCCATCGTCTTTGGCTGCGAGGAGTCGGGGCTCTCCAACGAGCAGCTGGCCGAGGTCGATCTCATCAGCTATCTGCCCCTCAAGGTGAGCTACCCCTCCCTTAATCTGGGGCAGGCGATCATGCTCTACGCCTACGAGATGAGTCAGCTGATGGATGAGCTGAACGCCGACGGCGCCGCTGCAGTAGCAGAAAATTTTGATAACGCCGGGCAGGTTCGGGTGCTGAAAAGCAAAACAGCAGAATTGCTTGGTGAACTCGGAGTTTCGCAGGATGAAAAACTGCATCAATGGGTGATGGACCGGGTGCCCATGCTGCCGCAGCGGGATTTGAACATGCTCCACCTGCTCTGCAAAGACCTTGCGCGCAAACTTGGCAAAGAGGTTTAAGTTGACAGCCCATCGCCCGCCGCGGTATTGCTAAAAGCCAGCTTCGTCAACGAGTGTTCGTCATGCAGTTATTCACCAACGTCATCACCACCACCATTATTACCGGTACCACCACAGGTGGCACTGGGGCCGGTTGATGCGCTGACGAACAAGCACAGAAATCAGAAAAGGCCCGTACCCACCCAGTACGGGCCTTTTTGTTGGATTGGTTTTTAGATTGAATTTCATAGATTTACAGGGAGAGAAAGCGATGAGAGTGTTGAAATTTGGCGGGTCTTCACTGGCCGATGCAGAGCGTTTTTTACGGGTGGCCGATATCGCGGTCAACACCCACGGCCAATCTCAGGTAGCCCTGGTGCTCTCTGCACCTGCCAAGGTGACCAATCATCTGGTGGCGCTGGTGGAGCAGACCAGCCGCGGCATGGATGCCAGTTCCACCCTGTTTGAAGTGAACGGCATCTTCTCCCGCCTGCTGGCCGGGTTGAAGGCGGCCTATCCGGCGCTGGATGACAAGGCGCTGCTGGCCCGCCTCACCGCCGAGCTGGATCAGGTGGAGCGGCTGATGCAGGGCATCCGTCTGCTGGGCCTCTGCCCGGACAACGTGCAGGCGCGCATTTTGAGCCGTGGCGAGAACCTCTCCATCGCCTTTATGCACGAACTGCTGCGGGTGCGCGGTCTGGATCTGGAGCTGATCGTACCGGAAGAGCTGCTGGTCACCGACGGCGGTTATCTGGAAGCCCATGTCGATATTGAAGCCTCCCGCCTGCGCTTTGCCGCCAAGGGGCTGCGTAGCGATTGCCTCTACCTGATGCCGGGCTTTACCGGTGGCAGCGACAAGGGCGAGACCGTGCTGCTGGGTCGCAATGGCTCCGACTACTCCGCAGCCGTCTTGGCGGCATGCGTCGATGCCGAGTGCTGCGAGATCTGGACTGACGTCGAGGGCTGCTACAGCTGCGACCCCCGTCTGGTGCCGGATGCCTACCTGCTGAAAACCCTCTCCTACAAGGAGGCGATGGAGCTCTCCTACTTCGGCGCCAAGGTGCTGCACCCGAAAACCATCGCGCCGGTGGCCCAGTTCCATATTCCCTGCCTCATCAAGAACAGCTTCAACCCGCAAGGGCCGGGCACCCTGATCGGCCCGGAGAGCGGCGACGATGACCTGAAAGTGAAGGCCATATCGGATCTCTCCGGCATGTGCATGTTCAATGTCTCCGGCCCCGGCATGAAGGGGATGGTCGGCATGGCCGGTCGCATCTTCTCAGCTGTCTCCCGCGCCGGGGTCAGTATCGTGCTGATCACCCAGTCATCTTCCGAGTACAGCGTCAGCTTCTGTATCCACAGCTACGACAGTGAGAAGACCCGTAAGGTACTGGAGCGCGAGTTCGAGCTGGAGTTCAAAAACCAGCTGTTGGAGCCGCTGGATATCATCAGCGATCTGGCGATCATCTCCCTGATCGGTGACGGCATGCGCACCAGCAAGGGGATGGCGGCCCGCTTCTTCACCTCGCTGGCGCAAGCCTCCATCAACATCGTCGCCATCGCGCAGGGCTCCAGCGAGCGCTCCATTTCGGCGGTGGTGCGGGATCGCAAGGTGGCGGAAGCCATCAAGGCGTGTCACCAGAACTTCTTTGGCAGCCAGCAGTTTATCGATCTCTTTGTGGTCGGGGTCGGCGGCGTCGGTGCCGCGCTGGTGGATCAGATTGCCCGCCAGCAACCGGTACTGGCCGAGCAGGGCACTGGCCTGCGGGTGGTCGGCATCGCCAACAGCCGCCAGATGGCGGTCAACAAGGATGGCCTGAACCTCGCCAACTGGCGCGAACAGCTGGTGGAAGCGCGGGAAAGCTTCTCGCTGGAAGGGGTGAAAAAGCTGGTGGAAGATAGTCACATCATCAACCCGGTGATCGTCGATTGCACCTCCTCCGAGGCAGTAGCCGTCCAGTATGCCGACTTCCTCGCCGCGGGTTTCCACGTGGTGACTCCGAACAAGAAGGCCAACACCGGTTCGCTCGATTACTACAAGGCGCTGCGTCGCACTGCCCGCCAGACTCGCCGCAAGTTCCTGTACGAGACCAACGTCGGCGCCGGTCTGCCGGTTATCGAGAACCTGCAGAACCTTATCAAGGCCGGTGACAAGCTGCGCGCCTTCGACGGCATCCTGTCCGGTTCGCTCTCCTTTATCTTCGGCAAGCTGGACGAGGGGATGGCCTTCTCCGAGGCGACCCAAATCGCCCGCAGCAACGGCTTTACCGAGCCGGATCCCCGCGACGATCTCAACGGCATGGATGTGGCGCGCAAGCTGCTCATTCTGGCTCGCGAAGCCGGTATGGCGCTGGAGCTCTCCGATGTCGAGGTAGAGCAGGCGCTGCCGCCCGGATTTGATGTGAGCGGCGACGTGGAAGCCTTTATGGCCCGCCTGCCTGAAGCTGACGGCTGGTTCCGCGACCAGTTCGCCGCGGCCCAGCGTGAAGGCAAGGTGCTGCGCTATGTAGGCTCCATCGAGGGTGGCAAGTGCAAGGTCGCCATCAAGGCGGTCGGTGCCGACGAGCCGCTGTTCAAGGTCAAAGACGGGGAGAACGCGCTCGCCTTCTTCTCCACCTACTACCAGCCGATCCCGCTGGTGCTGCGCGGCTATGGCGCCGGTACCGAAGTGACTGCGGCGGGCGTCTTTGCCGACGTGCTGCGCACCCAGAACTGGAAGCAGGAGCTATAAGCATGAGTTCAGACATGTCCCCCCCCTATATGACGGAAGGCGCCATGGGTAATGACAGAAGTGTGGTCGCCTATGCACCCGCCTCCAGCGCCAACCTGAGCGTGGGATTCGATGTACTAGGGGCGGCGCTCGCCCCCGTGGATGGCTCTCTGCTCGGCGATCGGGTGCAGGTAAAAGCGGCTGACGTGCCTTTTGCGCTGTCCTCTGTGGGCCGCTACGCCCATAAGCTGCCGGACGATCCGAAAAAGAATATCCTCCATGACTGCTGGGTCGCCTATGGCGAGGCGCTGGAGAAGCGCGGCCTTAAACTCCAGCCCCTCGAAATGGTGCTGGAGAAGAACCTGCCGGTGGGCTCGGGTCTGGGTTCCAGCGCCTGCAGCGTGGTGGCGGCCCTTGAGGGGCTCAACGCCTTCCACGGCGGGCCGCTCGACGAGCACGACATGCTGCTGCTGATGGGGGAGATGGAAGGCAAGATCTCCGGCTCCGTTCACTACGACAACGTGGCCCCCTGTTATCTCGGCGGCATGCAGCTGGTGCTGGAAGAGCACGGCGTTATCAGTCAGGGCATTCCGGTGTTCGATCAGTGGTACTGGGTGGTCTGCTACCCGGGCACGGTAGTATCTACCGCTGCCGCCCGCGCCATCTTGCCGGCCCAATATCGCCGTCAGGATTGCCTCACCTATGGCCGCCGCCTGGCTGCCTTTGTCCACGCCAGCTACACAGGGCAGGAGGGATTGGCTGCCAGCGTATTGAAAGACGTGATTGCCGAGCCCTACCGCGCGGCGCTGATCGAAGGCTTTGCCGAGGTACGGGCGCAGGCGGCCCAGAACGGGGCGCTGGCCACCGGCATCTCCGGCTCCGGCCCCACCGTGTTTGTGGTGATGAAGGAGCTGGCGCAGGCCGAGCGGATGAAGGATTGGATGGAAGCACATTTCGTGCAGAACGAAGATGGATTTGCCCGGGTCTGTAAACTGGACATGGCCGGGGCACGGGTAACAGGAAGCGAGCTATGAATCTCTACAACATCAAGGACAACAGCGAACAGGTGAGCTTCGCGCAGGCGGTGCGTCAGGGCTTGGGTCGCGAACAGGGGCTCTTCTTCCCCGAACAACTCGAACCGCTGGCCGATGTCGATGCCCTGCTCGATCTGCCGCTGGCCGAACGCTCTGCCCGCATCCTGAGCCACCTGCTGGGGGACGAAGTGCCCGCCGCCAAGGTGAGCGAGCTGATTAACGCCGCCTTCACCTTCCCGGCGCCGCTGGTCAAATTGAAAGACGGCACCTATGCCCTTGAGCTGTTCCACGGCCCGACCCTGGCATTCAAGGATTTCGGCGGCCGCTTTATGGCCCAGTGCCTCGCGGCTTTTAGAACCAACGACAAGATTACTATCCTCACCGCCACCTCCGGCGACACCGGCGCCGCCGTGGCCCACGCCTTCTACGGGCTGGAGGGGATCGAGGTGGTGATCCTCTATCCCAAGGGCAAGATCAGCCCCTTGCAGGAGAAGCTCTTCTGCACCCTCGGCGGCAATATCCGCACCATCGCCATCGACGGCGACTTCGATGCCTGTCAGGCGCTGGTAAAACAGGCCTTTGACGACGAGGCGCTGAAAAAGGCCATTGGCCTCAACTCCGCCAACTCCATCAATATCAGCCGTCTGCTGGCGCAGGTTTGCTACTACTTCGAAGCGGTGGCCCAGTTGCCGAAAGCCGATCGCGCCAAGGCGGTCATCAGCGTGCCGTCCGGCAACTTTGGCAACCTCACTGCGGGGCTGATTGCCAAGGCGATGGGGCTACCGGTGAAGCGCTTTATCGCCGCCACCAACGCCAACGACACCGTGCCGCGCTACCTGAAAACCGGTCAGTGGGAGCCGCACCAGACAGTGGCCACCCTGTCTAACGCCATGGATGTCAGCCGCCCCAACAACTGGCCACGGGTAGAAGAGCTCTGCCGTCGCAAAGGCTGGGCGCTGGAGACCTTAGGGTCAGGCATGCGTGACGACGCCCAGACCCGTGATGCGCTGAAACGGCTGCACCAGCTGGATTACCTGTGCGAACCCCACGGCGCCATTGCCTGGGATCTGTTGGGTGAACAGCTGGCCGAGGATGAAGTGGGGGTGTTCCTCTGCACCGCCCATCCCGCCAAGTTCAAGGAGTCGGTGGACGAGATCCTGCATCTGGATGTACCGCTGCCCGGCCCGCTCGCCAAGCATGCCGAGCTGCCGCTGCTCTCCGTTAATTTGCCTGCGGAGTTTGCCCGGTTAAGAGCGTTTTTGGTGGGCTAACTGTCGTGTCGAGATAATCGATAGAAATAAAAATCCCCCGGCAAACGGGGGGTTTTTAATCAGCATTTTGATCTACTTTAACATTTTAATTTAGTCTTTATTTTTTACCTGTAACCACCCTGATTAGTCAGCTCTTTTTGTATGTTTTGCTCAAAAATATGCTCATGGTTTTATAAATGCCGAGCTAGGTAGGTTCCGTTTCATTACATACTGACAATCTTTTTTTAAGTAATAGAACGGAATTTATTGTTTATGCTTTTCAATAAAGCATAATCATCATCACTTATTGGTGTTTCATTTAAAACCATGAAAGCACCTCTGGACACTAGGTTGCTTTCACTATTTAAATTGAACTCTCTTATTGTTGCAATTCCCTTTGCAGAGTTATTTACAACTACAGCCTCAAAAGTGTTGTCTAAAAAAACATGTTCCTCAATATTATCTAAATGTGGATGAACAATAGATGTATCTATACCTTCATAATTGTCATTATAGGTTGTCACATAGTCATTTGCTTTTTTTGTATCAAGTCCATTACATGTATCACAGGATAAAACTATGTTTTTGCTCTCAAAGGTAAATTTTCTATAACGTTCCATACTTTTTGGTAAAATGTGATCTCTGTGTATTTTAGAGTTAGTCACAAGGTTGAAATTTCTCCCACAATAGGCACAATAATTATTTTGTAATATCAATAATTGTTCTTTGAGCTTCTTTTTTAGTTTTTCTCGTTTTGTTGAAGTCCCGCGAGGAAATTCGGTGTTTGGACATGGGCATGTCCACGTATCATAATTTTTACTATTTAGTAACTGAGCCAAATCATTTTCTTCATCTGTATACTCAACAGAACGTGGGATATTTTTCAGTCTAAACATATCACATCCCTTTTATAAACTCTTCAGCTCTAGTTATTATCAATTTTAACGGGTCATCATCTGTTATGTTGAATCTCTTAATTCTTTCTAAAGGCGCATAAATTTCTCCTGTATTAAGGTTTTCCTTTGAAATAATACTTAAAATCAGCCTTAAATCTCGTTCAAAATAGTGATTTCTTGTTGTGGTCAACCCAAAGATGTTATATAAGACCTGTTCCGGTGACCAACCAAATGTGTTCTGATTGCACTCAAAAATCTCAACGCCACCATCTTCCATTCTTTTTGCATGCATTATGCTACATATTTCCTCATTGATGCTTGAAAGCAGAAAATGGGAGTGCGTACATATTATAATATGGCACTTATTAAAAGAGCTTGTAATAAGTTCAAGTAATTCAATATATCTAATTTGCCAATTAGGATGCAGACTTATTTCTGGCTCATCAATGAGAAGTAACGTATTGTCAGTAATCGATGAGGCAATATTCAGCATCTCTGTGAAAAGATGATGCTGCCCAGAACTAGCAACAGAAAATGAATAATCATTTTCTGCGACAAAAGAAAAATCATTAATTTGAATTATTCCGGACTCAATTAAATTTATTAGAATGGTCGAGTCTTGCATGAACTTATCATTATAAATAGGGTTGGATAGGTCTATGCGATACTCTAATGAACTAAATTTTTTATTTTGACTATTGATAAAGCTATATAATTCATTTTTAAAGTGACTAGACTTTAATCTTTCATATAATTTCTCGTAGTCTAATCTAGATTTTTGGAGTTTACTTGATATGAAATTGTCAACTTTTGAGTCAAAGTCATGATATGATTTTGTTCCATCGCTTGAGTCGAGTATTGTTTTTAAACCCCGTCCATATTTAAAGGAAAACTTAAATTGAAGTGGTATGTCAAGTTCTGTAAGAACTTGTGTAAAGGAGTCTAGCCTTCGTTGTTCTGACAGTACATTGACTAATCTTTTCAAAAACTCTTTCTTGTATTTTCCAACAAAAGCATTATTAGATGTAGATCTAAGTCCAAGGTACTCATAGTCTTCGTGGTATAATTTATTTCTGTTGGTCAGGATGGGAAACTTATCATTAAGACTGAATGATGATGCAAGAACTTTATGTGGTATCTCTCCATTCTTAAAAGTAATATTCCCAACGGTATCGACTTTACTGCTTCCAATGTTGCGATTGTAAATGATATGACTGTTTACTGAGTCAGCGATAATTCTCAGTAGTTCACTCTTCCCACAACCATTTTGACCAATTATGATGGTGAAGATGTTTTTATCATGATTAAATTTTTTTAATTTTATTTTTCTTTTACGAAAAACAGGGTGTTTATTTATTTCTATTAGTTCAATTTGTGACATATGACACTCATCGGAAAGATAAAAAGCTAAATATAGATGCTGGAATTTAACTTCAGTTATTAAATGTTAGGGTTGAAAGTTGTGTGTTTAAATATTTCCTTGTGATATGTAGGTAAACACCTATCTATAAAAATAGGGTTGTTTGCTAATTAAGAGCCACGCTACCGCCCGTGGATTACAGCTTCCAATATGCTCGATAAACCAGCGAGGGCAGCAGCCCATCGCAGATGAATAGGCACCGGATGGCTATGTTAAGCCAATCGAATCTGGCCACACCAGTCAAAAAATGACGTAAGTGTCAGTAATGACTGATTTTTTGCGTTGGCTCAATAAAAGGGTGTGGGCGGAGGCAGGATTCCCATGACCCTTGATTCTATTGGGGTTGGCGGGAAGGCAGGGGGCAGGCTTGCTGTTGGAGAAGGCTTTACGGGGACAATCCCGCTCTGCCAATCGGCGCTATAGTGCGGGCGATGGTTGCCCTCTGCTCCGTCTCCCAAGCTGGCGATGTGGAGGATCTGCGGCAACAATCAGCTGTTGCCATCACAGCCATTTGCAACACATCGTCATGCAAATATGACCATGCAAACACATCACCAGATAGAGAGGAGATCACCCATGAAGCGTACCATCCTGTTCGGCCTGCTCTGCGGCAGCGTGCTGCTGGCCAATCCGGTCTTTGCCAACGACACAGCCCAGTTGCAGTGCGAGGCGCAGGCCGCGGCCAAAAAGTTAAACGGCGCCGCCAAAACCAGCTTTGTCGGCAAGTGTGTGAAAGATGCCGCTGGCGCCGCGACCGGCGAGTGCGAGAAGGCGGCAGCCGACAAGAAGCTGGCCGGAGCGGCCAAGAACAGCTTTATCCAGAAGTGCGTGAAGACGGGGGCGGCGGTGGATCCGGCGGCCAAGTGCGAGAAGGCGGCGGCCGACAAGAAGCTGGCTGGCGCGGCCAAGAACAGCTTTGTCCAGAAGTGCGTGAAGGATAGCGCTGCCAAGTAAGGCATTTTCTCATCCGGTGTGTTTGCGGGGGGCCATCAGGCCCCCCGCGCTTTTTGGGGCGCACTGATGGCGCTTCGCACAAGCCTTGTATCGGAACGGCAATAGCGACACTATTGACTCCTTTTATGGGTTCCGCAGAGGCGCAGCCATGACCAGTCGTGACCGGACGAGGGGTTGGCGAGCTGCATTTGTGCGGGATTATGCGGGATAAAAAGGAGCAGAGCAGGATGATGGAAGGGATGGAATGGCGTTGGCTCAATGAACCGGCCCAGTGGCACCAGACAGACGACGGTTTGCAGGTGGTAACGGACCAGCAGACCGATTTTTGGCGCAGCACCTGGTATGGCTTCGAGCGCCACAGCGGGCATCTCTATGGTTGCGAGGTGGCGGGTGAGTTTACCTTTCAGGTCTGCGTCGAGGGGGAGTTCACCACCCTCTACGATCAGGCGGGGCTGATGCTGTTGCAAGACGACGAGCACTGGCTGAAAGCGGGGATCGAGTACAACGATGCCCAGCCGATGATCGGCAGCGTGCTGACCAATCCGCGCTCTGACTGGGCCACCGGTATTTTCCCCGGCAATCCGCGCCGCTTCTGGCTGCGGCTGACCCGGCTGGCCGATTGCCTGCGTTTGCAATACTCCACCGATGGCAAGGTGTGGCCGCTGCTGCGCCTCGCCCCGTTCCCGCCAAGCGAAAGTTGCTTTATCGGGGTGATATGCTGCACGCCGGAGCGGCAGGGGCTGGCGGTGCGATTCTCTGACTTGCGCCTCACGCCGCCCCTTGGCAAGGCGCTCCATGATTTGAGCTAGGCCAGCGGTTTTGCCTGCGATATTGAGCCAATAAAAAAGCGCCCGCAGGCGCTTTTTTCATTTGGCTGGTAGAGCCTCAATTAGCTGATCAGGCTGGCCCACAGGTCATATTCGTCGGATTCGTCGATCCGTACCTTGACCATGTCCCCCGGCTTGAGGCCGGTTTCGCCGTTGAGGTAGACCAGACCGTCGATCTCCGGCGCATCGGCAAAGGAGCGGCCAGTGGCACCCTCTTCGTCCACCTCGTCGATGATAACAGTCATCTCCTGACCCACTTTGCGGGCCAGCTTGCGGATGGAAACCTGCTGTTGCAGCTCCATAAAGCGCTGGAAGCGCTCTTCCTGAATATCTTCCGGTACCGGATCCGGCAGCTCGTTGGCCAGCGCCCCTTCGACCGGGCTGTATTTGAAGCAGCCGACCCGATCCAGCTCCGCCTTGTCGATAAAGTCCAGCAGCATCTGGAAATCTTCCTCGGTCTCGCCCGGGAAGCCGACGATAAAGGTGGAGCGCAGGGTGATCTGCGGGCAGATCTCGCGCCACTTCTGGATCCGCTCCAGGGTGCGCTCGACCGTACCCGGGCGCTTCATCAGTTTGAGGATGCGCGGGCTGGCGTGCTGCAGCGGAATATCGAGGTAGGGCAGTACCTTGCCATCGCGCATCAGCGGGATGACGTCATCCACGTGCGGGTAGGGGTAGACGTAGTGCAGACGCACCCAGATGTCGAGCTTGGCCAGCTCTTCGCACAGGGCAACCATGCTGGTCTTGACCGGCATGCCGTCGTAGAAACCGGTGCGGTGCTTCACATCGACGCCGTAGGCGGAGGTGTCCTGGGAGATCACCAGCAGCTCCTTCACGCCCGCCTCTTTCAGGCGCTTGGCTTCGGCCAGCACGTCGCCGATGGGGCGGCTCACCAGATCCCCGCGCATGGAGGGGATGATGCAGAAGGTGCAGCGGTGGTTGCACCCTTCGGAAATCTTCAGATAGGCGTAATGGCGCGGGGTCAGCTTGACGCCGTGGGCCGGTACCAGACTGGTGAAGGGGTTGTGCTGCGGCTTCTCCACATATTTGTGGACGTGACCCAGCACCTCTTCATAGGCGTGGGGGCCGGTGATCTCGAGCACCTTGGGGTGGATCTCGCGGATCTGGTTCTCTTTGGCGCCAAGGCAGCCGGTGACGATCACCTTGCCGTTCTCGGCCAGCGCTTCGCCGATCGCTTCCAGCGACTCTTGCACCGCGCTGTCGATAAAGCCGCAGGTGTTGACGACGACCAGCTCGGCATCGTCATAGCTGGGCACCACATCGTACCCTTCGGTACGCAGCTGGGTCAGGATTCGTTCTGAATCGACCAGGTTTTTGGGGCAACCCAAGGAGACGAATCCTACTTTGGGGGCCTGTTTTGTGTTGGACATCGCTCAATCACTCTTAGGTGGCTCTTCTTTAAGGGCGCGGATTTTACCGGAATGGTTAACCAAAAACTATACAGCCAGCATGGCAGAACCGAACAATATCTCCGACCAGGCAAGATTGGGCCGCACCAGCAGTCGGTGATGGCGTGCACTTGGTGGGGCTATTGCCTCTGTCATGCAGGTTGGTTGTGGGGAAGCTGCTTTGTTGATTTTCCTCTCAATATTGATTTGGTGACAGAGAGGAGAGCACCGGGAGTCGCTATACTCCCGGTACGGGAACCCGTTGGAGAAGGCGATGGAAAGTTCATTTGGCGAAAAAATGCAGAGCGTACATGCCACGCTCAGGCAGCGCTTTGACAAGCTGAGTCGGGTGGCCATCGCGATTTACGATCCCCATACCGATCAGCTCAAGACCTTTGCCCACAGCACCGAGGGGCCCTCGCCGCTGGTGCAGTATGAGGTGAAGCTGAGCGATGTCCCCTCCCTGAGTTATCTGGCAGAGCACAAGCAGCCCCGGGTGCTCGGCAATCTTGATGCCCTGCGTGGCTCTGCGTCTGAGCACAGCCGCAAGGTACTGGAGGCAGGTTATGCCTCCAGCTATACCGAGCCGCTGCTGTTCAACAGCAAACTGTTTGGCTTTCTGTTTTGTGATGCTATGGAGCCGGGATATTTCGAGGAGCCGATCCGCAGCGAGCTGTCGGCCTATGCCCAGGCGCTGTCGGCCATCATTGCGGTGGAGTTTTTCTCCATCCAGACCCTTGGCGGCGCGCTGACCACGGCGCGGGAGTTCAGCCGCTATCGGGATGAGGAGACCGCCAACCATTTGCACCGGATGTCTGCCTACTCCCGGCTGATCGCCAAGACGCTGGCCCCGACTTGCGGGCTGAGCGATGAGGAGGTGGAGTTTATTTACCTATTCTCCGAGCTGCACGATATCGGCAAGATCGCGGTGCCGGATGCCATTTTGCTCAAGCCGGGCAAGCTGACCCCGGAAGAGTTCGAGATCATGAAGATCCACCCCGGCAAGGGGCGGGAGATGATCAGCCTGATGATCAACGAGTTTGGTCTCGATGGCATTCATCACACTGACATGCTGACCAATATCATCGCCAGCCATCACGAGCGTTTCGACGGCACCGGCTATCCGATGGGGCTGGCGGGGGAGGAGATCCCGCTGGCGGCACGCATCGTGACGGTGGCCGATGTGTTTGATGCCCTTACCAGCGAGCGCCCCTACAAGAAGGCCTGGCCGTTCGAGACGGCGTTTGCCTATCTGGAGGAGCATGCCGGCAGCCAGTTTGATCCCGCCTGTGTCGCCGCAGCCCTGCACAACAAGGCCGAGTTTTATGCCATCTATCAGCAGTATCAGGATCCGGCCTGCACTGCGAGTGTGGCGCCCAGCGGCGCCGAGCCGGGTTGAGCGTGTGTGATGAGCTTAAGGGGCAATACGGCGGATCAAGCATGAATGAAAAGCGTAACAAGAGAGGGGGCACCAGCAGGTGCCCCCTCTCTTTTATGCGCCTCTCGATTCCACGCGCCCTTATTTTGCCGACGTTCTATCTGCGGCTAGGGCGGCTGCGGTCAGGTTACTTTTTGGGCGTCGGCTCACTGATCTGGTAGAGGTGATCCGCGCAGGCGCTGGAGCAGCCACAGGGACGCACCTCTTTATCTTCCCGCTTTTGGGCAAGCTGGTATTGGCGCCACCAGATGATGGTGCCCATGGCCAGGATCAGCATGAACGAGGCGAGCAGGCTCAACAACCAGATGGACATGATCTCTTCTCCTTGATGGTGATGACATGCACAGCGATGGCATCAGTGATGATGGCAGCAACCGCCCTGCTGGTTGGCGCCTTCACTGCCGTGACAACAAGTATGGCCTTGTCGTGAGCTCTTTGCCTGATTGCCACTACTGGCGCAACAGTGATCGGAGCCACTGTTGCAACCACCATGACAATGGCTATGACTCTGGCCTGCGCCGACGGGCTGGATGGCACGGATAGTCGCCTTGCTCTGATGACGGCGAGACGGACGGCCCTGGCTTGCATCGGTAAGAGGTTGCAGATTGGCGGGGGCCAGCAGCGCGGGCAGCGGCAGGCGGGCAGAGCGGCACTGCAGCACCCGGATATTGGCCGCCAGCAGGCGACCCAGCATCCGCTCGCCGATATTGCGCACCACCACCTGACCCACCTGATAGTGGGCGAGGGCGTCGATCAGCGCTTGCTTGCCGTGGCAGCCTTCGGCTGCGGCCGGATTGGGCAGGGTGGCGATAACGTTCCCTTCGGGGTTAAGAATTTGCAGCTGCTCGGCACGGGTAAAGTGGCCAGCCAGCAGCCCCTGACTCAGCATCAGGGCGCTGTTGCAGAGGGTGGTGGCCATGGTTGTGACAGCATTCATGTCGGTTCTTCTCCACTGGTTGGGTGGTCGGGCTCGGCGGGTTGCATCATCAATGCCTTGCCCAGACTCAGACACTCCACCACCTTGTAGCGCCCTTTTTTCAGGATATTGGCCAGGGTCTGGCGGGAGACCCCCATCACCAGGGCGGCCTCTTGCTGCTGCATTCCTTGAAGGTCGACGAGGCGCAGTGCCTCGAACTCGTCAGGGGCCAGCGTGACCTGTTCCAGCTGATGCATGGGACGGCCGTTGGGTTTGAAGCAGCTGTTGGCGGGGCGGCCACAGATCTGGCGGGCAATCTTGGGTCTTGGCATGGTGGCTCCTAATTGGCATAAGCCATTTATACGCTCATATGTAGCATATGCCAATAATTTTGTCTGATGCAGAGGGTAGCGACAGTGCTGTTTACGGTAGATAGGGGTAAAGAGGGGGAGGCGGAATACGTACAAAAGCAGGGAAGGTGGTAGAAACGACGCAGGCCCGAACATGGTTCTGGCCTGCGGGTTTTTGCAGAGGATGGTCGGGCCTTCCCGGCGAGCTTATGCCTGTTCGGCCTCGGCCACAGGAGCTGCGCTCTCGCTACCGTTGGCGAAGCGATCCGCCCACAGGGCAATCACGCCGTCACCGGTGACGTTGCAGGCGGTGCCGAAGCTGTCTTGCGCCAGATAGAGGGCGATCATCAGGGCGATGGAGGCTTCACCGAAACCGAGCATGGAGGTGAGCAGGCCCAGCGCCGACATCACGCCACCACCCGGCGCGCCCGGTGCGGCGATCATGATCACCCCCAGCATCATGATGAAGGGGAGCATGGTCTCGATACCCGGAATGGCCAGATGCTCGGAGAGGAACATCACCGCGGTGGCACAGGTGACCAAGGTAATGGTGGAGCCACAGAGGTGAATTGTGGCGCACAGGGGCACAGTAAAGTTGGCGATGCCGTCGCTCACCCCGTTGTTCTTGCTCGATTGCAGGGCGACCGGAATGGTAGCGGCGCTCGACATGGTCCCCAGCGCGGTAAAGTAGGCGGGCAGCATGTTCTTGATGAGCTGGGTCGGTGAGCGGCCAAGGGCCAGACCGGTACCCACGAACAGCACGGAGAGCCAGATCCAGTGCATCAGGATCGCCATCACCAGCACCACGCCGAAGGTTTTCAGGGTGGCGAATACGGTGCCTTCTACCGTCATCTCGACAAAGACCCCGGCGATATAGAACGGCAGTAGCGGGATGATCACCTTGGCCAGCAGGCGGTCGATGATGTCACGACCCTGATCGGCGACCCGGCGCAGATCGGTGGCCTGGGTGGCGCTGATGCCGATGCCGAACACGAAGGCGGCGGCCAGTGCCGACATCACGCCAAACAGCGGCGGGATCTCCAGATTGACGTAGGAGGCGAGCTTGATGGCCGTGGCCGTGGTGGCCTCGGCGGCGGTGGTGAACTGCGGGATCAGGTGGCTCGCCACGGTAAAGGCGAACAGCCCCGCCAGAATGGTGGAGCAGTAGGAGAGGGCCACGGTTTTGCCCAGCAGCTTGCCGGAGTTTTTCGGCAGGCTGGCGATGCCGCTCATGATAAAGAACAGAATGATGAGCGGAATGGTGAAGGTGATGAGCTGACCTATCACTGTCTTGGCCGTAAACAGCACGCGCGCCACCCACTCAGGGGCGTAGAGACCGAGCAAGAGACCGGCAAGGATGCCAGCAATGAGTTTCAGGACAAGTTTCATAAGGAAATCCGGAGTTGGTTGTATTGTCTGTTTTGTTATTAAATTTTGATATTAATCACACTTTTTAACACGTAAGCCGTGTTATGTCTGCCTTTTCTGCGTTAACGCCGAGTTAAATATTGTCGAAGGCCAAGATCGCCGACTAGCTGTCGGCTTGGCGTTGAACTGGAAAATCCGTGATGAATTAGCCCGTTAGGTGGCCTGATGATCGCCACGCAGCAACATGACGTACTGGGTGGCGTGTTGACTTGAGGAATCTGACGTACTGGCTGATACGGCTTCCATCGGCGCCAGTTGCAGCGCTATCCCGGATGTGGTGACCAGTTGCTGTAGCTGAGCGTGACTTATCTTGCCGCTTGGCGGCAGGGGGAAGCAGATCGGAGCGCCCGCTTTGAGCAGGGTCGCCAGCTGTTGCAACTGGGGAACAAGGGTGGCCGCGTCGCTATCAAGCGGGCGGCTCAGCCAGATCCCATCGTAAGGGAGCACCGAGTGCATCTTCGCCAGCGGGCAGACCCGCACTGCTTGTCCGGATTGCTGTGAGGCAACTCTGGCGTCAGCCAGCACAGCTTCGCAGGCGGTGACCACATACCCTTCTGCACGCAGCCAGCAGAGATCCTCCCCCGTACCGCATTGACCATTGAGCAGGTGAGCGCCGGGTTTGAGGCGTGCCACAAAGGCAGCTCGAACGTGGGCGTGCTGGTCGTTAAATGGCCAGGAAGCGGGGATGGCGTCAGAGTGTGGCACAGGGGTTACCTCAAGCAGGGGGCGCACAGGGTAACAAATCGGGGCCTGACTGCCAAAGCGCGCAGTCAGGCCCCGATTTGGAAGTGTGAGAGTTGCTGGCGCCGGTTAGCGGCCGCAGGCAGGCCCGTGGGGTTGGGCCAGCATGGTGAACATGCTCTCTATCAGGAAGGCGGATTCGCCCTGCAGGTCTATCCGCCCCGGAAAGTGGAGCCAGTTGATGATGTAGCCATCCAGAGTGCAGTGGAGCAGGGTGGCGGCGCGCTGCAGGTTGAGGTTGGCGGGCAGTTGGCCCCGCCGTACCGCATTGGCCAGGGTGGTCTCCAGATCCCGGAAGAAGTTGGCGGACTGGCTGCGGATATGCTCGCGCAGTGAGATGGCTTCCCCCTCCAGCGATTCGAGATTGAACAGTATGGTAAACATCTGCCGCTGGGCCGGATTGTGAATGAAGCTGTGGAGCACCCCTTCGAAGAAGAGGCGCAGTTGCCCGAGCGGGTCTGGCTCATCTGGATTGAGGCAGGCATCGAGCTGGTGGGCGAGGGGGCTGCAGAGCTCCTGCCAGAGCGAAATGAAGAGTTCATCCTTGTTCTTGAAGTGCCAATAGATGGCCCCGCGGGTCAGGTCTGCCGCCCTGGCGATGTCGGTCAGGCTGGTCTTGGCCAGGCCCTGAGAGCAGAACAGATCCAGCGCCGTGCTCATGATGTGGCAGCGGGTTTGCTGCGCCTCTTCTTTGGTTCGTCTGGCCATCGAAATTTGTGCCTCATGCAAGCAAAAAGTCACTTACATACATTTATGAATGTATGTATATTGCCTCATCTTTCGACTATTTACCAACAGGGCCCATGCGGCCCTGATTGTTCATTGACTGGCAAAGGCTCAGGTGTTTCATGCATAAACATATTCTTGCTCGTTCAGTTGGTCTTGCCTTGCTGGCTACAGGCTTGCTGGCAGGTTGTGGTGACAAGGGGGGCGCACCCCAGGGACAGGGCGGCATGCCCCCCGCGGCGGTCAACGTGGTGACCCTGCAGAGCGGTCCGCTGATGTTGACCACCGAATTGACCGGTCGCAGTGCCCCGTTGCGGGTGGCCGAAGTGCGTCCGCAGGTGAGCGGCATCATCCTCAAGCGCCTCTTTACCGAGGGAAGCGATGTGAAGGCGGGCGATCTGCTCTATCAGATCGACCCGGCTGTCTATCAGGCGGCGGTTGCCAGCGCCAAGGCCAATCTGGCCAAGGCCGAGGCCAACGAGCAGAGTGCCCGCCTCAAGGCGCAGCGCTATCAGGAGCTGCTCAAGGTCAAATCCATCAGCCGTCAGGACTATGACGATGCGGACGCCAGCTGGAAGCAGGCCAAGGCGGAGATCATGGCGAGTAAGGCGGCTTTGCGTACTGCCGAGATCAATCTCGGTTACACCCGCATCACAGCCCCCATCAGTGGCCGCATCGGTAAATCCGCGGTGACCGAGGGGGCGCTGGTGACTGCCCAGCAGGCTGACAGCCTGACCGCCATTCAGCAGCTCGATCCCATGTATGTGGATGTGCGTCAGTCCACTGCCGATCTGCTGCGCCTCAAGCGACTGGTCGCCGAGGGCAAGCTGACCCAGGACGAGCAGAAAGGGGCCAAGGTGACCTTCCAGCTGGAAGATGGCTCCACTTATGGCGAAGAGGGCTCGTTGCAGTTCTCCGATGTGACCGTGGATGAGACCTCCGGCATGGTGACCCTGCGGGTGATTGTGCCCAACCCTCACCAGCTGCTGCTGCCCGGCATGTTTATGCGCGCCACCCTGCAAGAGGGTGAGCGGGCGCAAGGGCTGCTGGTGCCGCAAACGGCCGTGACTCGCACCCCCAATGGCGGTGCCACCGTGATGGTGGTAACCGCTGACAACAAGGTGGAGCTGCGCAACGTGCAGCTAAGCCGGGTCGTCGGCAGCAACTGGGTGGTGGAGTCAGGGCTCACCTCCGGCGAGCGGGTGATCGTGGCTGGCTTGCAGAAAGTACGACCGGGCGCCGTGGTCAATCCCGCCGAGCAGGGTGCTGATGCACCGTCTGCTCAAGCTGCGTCCAACACCCCGGCCAACAAGTAGGATGGAGTAGTCGCTTCATGGCTCGATTTTTTATAGACAGACCCATTTTTGCCTGGGTGATCGCGCTGGTGATCATGCTGGCGGGCAGCCTGGCCATCATCAAATTGCCGGTCGCCCAGTATCCAAGCATTGCGCCGCCTGCTGTCGGTATTTCTGCCAGCTATCCGGGCGCATCTGCCAAAACGGTGGAAGACTCGGTAACTCAGATCATCGAACAGAACATGACCGGGCTGGATCACCTGCTCTACATGTCCTCTCAGTCTGACTCCGCGGGGCGGGTGTCGGTGACCCTCACCTTCCAGCCGGGGACCGATCCCGATATCGCCCAGGTGCAGGTGCAGAACAAGCTGCAGCAAGCGATGTCGCTGCTGCCGCAAGAGGTTCAGCAGCAGGGGATTCGGGTACAGAAGACCTCCAGCAGCTTCCTGATGGTCGCAGCCTTCATCTCCAGCGATGGCAGCATGAACAACGACGACCTGGCGGACTATGTGGTCTCCAACATCAAGGAGCCCCTGAGCCGTCTGGACGGGGTAGGGGATATCACCTTGTTCGGCAGCCAGTACTCCATGCGGGTCTGGCTCGATCCCAACAAGCTCAACCGGGTGCAGATGACCCCGGGTGATGTGCAGGCAGCCATCAAGGCGCAGAACGCCCAGGTAGCGTTCGGCAAGCTGGGTGGCACCCCGTCGGTGGAAGATCAGCAGTTCACCGCCACCATCATGGGGCAGACCCGGCTCTCTACCGTGGAGCAGTTCAACGACATCCTGCTGCGGGTGAATCAGGATGGCTCCAAGGTACGGCTGAAAGATGTGGCCCGGGTCGAGCTGGCGGGCGAAAGCTATGACGCCGATGCGCTCTACAACGGCCAGTCCACCGCCGCGGTCGCCATCAAGCTGGCGACCGGCGCCAACGCGCTGGATACCGCCGAGAAGGTGCGTGCCAAGCTCAATGAGCTGTCGGATTACTTCCCGGCCAATATGGAGATCGTCTACCCCTACGACACCACGCCGTTTGTGAAGATCTCCATCGAGGAGGTGGTACAGACCCTGATCGAGGCGATCTTCCTGGTGTTCTGCGTCATGTATCTGTTCCTGCAGAACTTCCGCGCCACCCTGATCCCGACCATTGCGGTGCCTGTGGTGCTGCTCGGTACCTTCGGGGTGATGGCGGCGTTCGGCTTCTCCATCAACACCCTCACCATGTTCGGTATGGTGCTGGCCATCGGCCTGCTGGTGGATGACGCCATCGTGGTGGTGGAGAACGTGGAGCGTCTGATGAGCGAGGAGGATCTCTCCCCGCTGGAAGCGACCCGCAAGTCGATGACCCAGATCACCGGCGCACTGGTGGGGATCGCCCTGGTGCTCTCCGCCGTGTTCGTGCCGATGGCCTTCTTCGGCGGCTCGACCGGCGCCATCTATCGCCAGTTCTCGCTGACCATCGTCTCGGCCATGGTGCTGTCGGTGCTGGTGGCGTTGATCCTGACCCCGGCGCTTTGTGCCACCCTGCTCAAGCCGATGAAACATGGCGAGTTTGGTGCCAAGCGCGGCTTCTTTGGCTGGTTCAACCGCGCCTTTGATGCGGGTACCAACCGCTATCAGAGCGGCGTGCGCAAGGTGATCAAACAGGGCGTGCGCTACAGCCTGATCTACGGTGCCATGCTGGCGGTACTGGCAGTGCTCTTTATGCGGATGCCCACCTCCTTCCTGCCGGAAGAGGATCAGGGAGTCATCATGTCCATGGTGCAACTGCCGGTGGGGGCGACCAAGCAGCGCACCGAGGTGGTGCTGGCGGACATGCGCGACTACTTCCTGAAAAACGAGAAGGATAATGTCGATTCTGTGCTGACCGTGTCTGGCTTCAGTTTCGCCGGTAGTGGCCAGAACGCGGGGATGGCCTTTATCAAGCTCAAGGACTGGAGCGAGCGCAAGAGCCCGGATCGCAGCGCCAATGCCATCATCGGCCGCGCCATGGGCTATCTGTTCAGCATCAAGGAGGCGCAAGTGTTCGCCTTTAACCTGCCTCCGATCCCGGAGCTGGGGACGGCGACCGGTTTTGACTTCTTCCTGCAGGATCGCGGCGGTATCGGTCACGACAAGCTGATGGCGGCGCGTAACCAGCTGCTCGGTATGGCGGCGCAGGATCCCACTCTGGTGCGGGTGCGCCCGAACGGGATGGAAGACACCCCCCAGCTCGATATCAAGATCGACTACGAGAAGGCACTGGCGCAGGGGCTATCGATCGCCGATATCAACAACACCCTGGCTACCGCCTGGGGATCGTCCTACGTCAATGATTTCGTTGACCGTGGCCGGATCAAGAAGGTCTACATGCAGGCGGATGCCCCCTTCCGGATGAACCCGGAAGATCTGAAACTCTGGTATGTGCGCAACAGTGCCGGTCAGATGGTGCCCTTCTCCGCCTTTGCCAGCACCGAGTGGAGCTTCGGCTCACCGCGTCTGGAGCGTTATAACGGCGTGCCGGCGATGGAGATCGTCGGTGAAGCGGCGCCCGGCAAGAGTACCGGTGATGCGATGGCCGCCATCGAGCAGATGGTGAAACAGCTACCGGAAGGGGTGGGTATCGAGTGGACCGGGCTCTCCTTCCAGGAGCGTCAGGCCGGTTCACAGGCACCTGCGCTCTACGCCATCTCCTTGTTGGTGGTGTTCCTCTGTCTGGCAGCCCTCTACGAGAGCTGGAGCATTCCGTTCTCGGTGATGCTGGTAGTACCGCTCGGGGTTCTGGGGGCCATTGTGGCTGCCACCCTGCGCGGGCTGGAGAACGACGTCTACTTCCAGGTTGGTCTGCTCACCACCATCGGCTTGTCGGCAAAAAACGCGATTTTGATCGTGGAATTTGCCAAAGAGCTCTACGACAAAGGGATGGGCTTGAGTGAGGCTGTGGTGGAGGCGGCACGCCTGCGTCTGCGTCCGATCCTGATGACCTCGCTCGCCTTTATCCTCGGGGTGCTACCGCTGGTAATCAGCTCCGGCGCCGGTGCCAGCAGCCGTAACGCCATCGGTACCGGCGTGATGGGGGGGATGATCAGTGCCACCGTGCTGGCCATCTTCTTCGTGCCGATCTTCTTTGTGCTGGTGATGCGCTACTTCACCAGCCACCAGAGCAAAGAGGCGCGCATGGCTGCAGCAGTTGAGTCAAAAGGTGACTGATGGCATGCAGGTTTAGCTAATTTGAACAGAGTTCAATAAATCGCCAGTCTGCTTTGGTCTGGCTGACAATCAAGCAGGGCAACCCCATGGGTTGCCCTGTTTTTTTACTGAAATTGACACTCAGTGCGCTTCACGAGGTGTTTAAAGAAACAGCAACCGGTGCAGTGTG
Organism: Aeromonas sp. s11; assembly: GCF_040907945.1. Taxonomy (NCBI): domain Bacteria; kingdom Pseudomonadati; phylum Pseudomonadota; class Gammaproteobacteria; order Aeromonadales; family Aeromonadaceae; genus Aeromonas; species Aeromonas sp. s11. The sequence goes on from NZ_JBFOCU010000024.1 coordinate 130,102, forward strand.
GCTGTGATCAGCCTCGTGTTCAGCCTCAAGTTACCCCCTCTATGGGGTAGTTTTAGCTGTTCATTTTGGGGGGATACGAGATAGAATTCGACGATAAAATCTGGTCTATATGATGAGTTATGTCAGGACAATGCTTTGATTGCGTACTGTGATATTCATTGCCAAAAACATATATAGAGCTGGAGGACATGATGGCCAACAGCGTGAGCAATGTGGTGAAAAGCAGCGAACTGGGGGCTGTAACCCAGTGCGGTAGCCATACTCCTTATCAATGGTTGTGTGAATTTTGAATGCCTTTATATGTGTATGTGTGCCATTATTGCCCACATTCACGCTTTCTCATTAAGCTCCAAGTCATATTATCCCCTGATTAGCTAGTTCTATCCGATTTAACTGAACTCCAACTTCTCGTAAGAGCATAATTAATATGAAAATTCTCGTTACCGGTGGCGCAGGCTTTATCGGCTCTGCCGTTGTGCGCCATATCATCCGTGATACTCAGGATGCCGTTATCAATCTCGATAAACTCACCTATGCCGGCAATCTGGAATCCCTAGCAGATGTATCGTCAAGCGAGCGTTATGTCTTTGAGCAGGTGGATATCTGCAATCGCGCCGAGCTGGATCGGGTGTTTGCCCAGCACCAACCGGATGCGGTGATGCACTTGGCTGCCGAGAGTCATGTTGACCGCTCCATCACTGGCCCAGCCGACTTTATCGAGACCAATATCGTTGGCACCTATATGTTGCTGGAAGCGGCCCGCGCTTACTGGAACGGTCTGGATGAGGTGCGCAAGGCGGCCTTCCGCTTCCACCATATCTCCACCGATGAGGTGTATGGGGATCTGCCCCATCCGGATGAAGTAGCCGCCGGTGAGCCATTGCCGCTCTTTACCGAGACCACCCCCTACGCCCCCAGCAGCCCCTATTCGGCCTCCAAGGCCTCTAGCGACCATCTGGTGCGCGCTTGGCGCCGCACCTATGGCCTGCCCACCATAGTCACCAACTGCTCCAACAACTACGGCCCGTACCACTTCCCCGAGAAGCTGATCCCGCTGGTTATTCTTAACGCGCTGGATGGTAAGCCGTTACCTGTCTATGGCAAGGGCGACCAGATCCGTGACTGGCTCTACGTGGAAGACCACGCGCGCGCGCTCTATAAGGTGGTGACCACGGGCTTGGTGGGGGAGACCTACAACATCGGCGGTCATAACGAGAAGCAGAATCTGGAGGTGGTACACACCATCTGCGATCTGCTGGACGAGATGGTGCCGAAGGCGGGCTCTTACCGCGATCAAATCACCTATGTAGCGGATCGTCCCGGTCACGATCGTCGCTATGCCATCGATGCGAGCAAGATGAGCAGTGAGCTTGCTTGGCAACCGCAAGAAACGTTCGAGTCTGGCATTCGCAAAACCGTGCAGTGGTATCTGGATAACCAGCAGTGGGTCAGCAACGTCAAGAGCGGCGCCTACCAATCCTGGATTGAGCAGCACTATTCCGCGATTGAACAGAACGATGGGGAGCATGCCTGATGCATATTCTGCTGTTTGGCAAAAACGGCCAGGTAGGCTGGGAGCTGCTGCGCGCACTGGCGCCGCTGGGGCGCATCACTGCCGTTGATTTTGACTCCACCGACTATTGCGGCGATTTCAGCAACCCGGCAGGGGTGGCAGAAACGGTACGTCTGGTCAAGCCGGATGTGATTGTCAACGCAGCGGCCCATACCGCAGTGGATAAAGCAGAGAGCGAGCGTGAGTTTGCCGAGCTGCTCAACGCAACCAGCGTGGCCGCTATCGCCAAAGAAGCGGAAGCATTGGGTGCCTGGCTGGTGCATTACTCCACCGACTATGTGTTTGATGGCAGCGGTGAGCGCCCCTGGGTGGAAACCGATGCGACCGCCCCGCTCAACGTCTACGGCGAAACCAAGCTGGCAGGGGAACAGGGGGCGGCTCTCTGCGCTCGTCACCTGATCTTCCGCACCAGCTGGGTCTACGCCGCCCGCGGCGCCAACTTTGCCAAGACCATGCTGCGCTTTGGCAAAGAGCGTAGCGAGATGTCAGTGATCAATGACCAGTTCGGCGCTCCGACCGGGGCCGAGTTGCTGGCCGATTGCACCGCCCATGCGATCCGCGTGGCGCAGTGCAAACCCGAGGTCGCCGGGCTGTACCATCTGATTGCCTCCGGTACCACCACCTGGTTTGACTACGCCCAGCTGGTGTTTGCCAAAGCCAGAGAGGCTGGCGTTGAACTGGCGGTGACACAACTGAATGCAGTTCCGACCAGCGCCTTCCCGACTCCGGCCAAACGCCCCCATAACTCCCGCCTTGATACCGGCAAATTCCAGCGCACCTTTGATCTGGTGCTGCCGGAGTGGACAGTCGGTGTGGAGCGGATGTTGACCGAGATCCTGGGCAAATAAATCACTGGTCAGGGATGTGTTGAACGCCTCCCTGGCTGACAGGGATAAAACAGGAAGGTGTGGCCGCAAGCCACCCTTTTCTTTTGCAATTTAAAAATAAGAAACAAGCATCATGACCAAACGTAAAGGCATCATTCTGGCTGGTGGCTCAGGCACCCGTCTCTATCCGGTCACCATGGCGGTGAGCAAGCAACTGCTGCCCATCTATGACAAGCCGATGATCTACTATCCGCTTAGTACCCTGATGCTGGCCGGTATTCGCGATATTTTGATCATCAGTACGCCGCAAGATACCCCCCGTTTTGAACAACTGCTGGGTGATGGCAGCCAGTGGGGCCTGAATTTGCAGTACAAGGTGCAGCCAAGCCCGGACGGGTTGGCACAAGCCTTTATTCTGGGTGAGGAGTTCATCGGTTCAGACGCCTGTGCGCTGGTGCTGGGGGACAACATCTTCTACGGCCACGACCTGCAGAAACAGTTGGCGGCGGCAGCGGCCAAAGAGAGCGGTGCTACCGTCTTTGCCTACCATGTGCATGACCCCGAGCGTTATGGGGTGGTGGAATTTGATAAAGAGGGTACCGCTATCTCTCTGGAGGAGAAGCCACTGGAGCCCAAGAGCAACTATGCGGTGACCGGCCTCTATTTCTATGACAACAGCGTGGTGGAGATCGCCAAGAGTCTGAAGCCGTCGCCCCGTGGTGAACTGGAGATCACCGATGTGAACCGTATCTATCTGGAGCAAGGTAATCTGTCGGTGGCCATGATGGGCCGTGGTTATGCCTGGCTTGATACCGGTACCCATGAAAGCATGATAGAAGCGAGCAACTTTATTCAGACCATCGAGACGCGCCAGGGGTTGAAAGTGGCGTGTCCGGAAGAGATTGCCTATCGCCAGAAATTCATTACTGCGGAGCAGGTTCGTGAACTTGCTCTGCCGCTGGCAAAGAATGCCTATGGCCAATATTTGTTAAGAATGGTTGCCAAAGTCTGATGTGATATAGGGGGAGGGAAGATGCTCCCCCATAGAAATTGAATCAAATGTGGATAGACAGATGAATGTAATCAAGACAGCGATTCCTGACGTACTTATTTTTGAACCGAAAGTATTTGGTGATGAGCGTGGTTTTTTCTTTGAGAGTTTCAACCACAAGTTATTTGAAGAGACCGTCGGATATCAGGTTAACTTTGTGCAGGATAATCACTCCAAATCGTCGAAAGGGGTATTGCGTGGCTTGCATTATCAATTGTCTCCCCATGCCCAGGGCAAGCTGGTGCGTTGTGTGGTGGGTGAAGTGTTTGATGTGGCGGTAGATATCCGCAAAAGCTCGCCGACCTTCGGGCAGTGGGTTGGGGTTCACCTGTCAGGTGAAAACAAGCGACAGTTGTGGATCCCGGAAGGGTTGGCCCATGGTTTTCTCACCTTGAGTGAACACGCAGAGTTTATCTACAAGACTACCAATTACTATCAACCCGCCGCTGAACGCAGCATCGTGTGGAACGATGCCACCTTGGCTATTGTGTGGCCTGAGATGATAACCTCTCCAACCTTGTCGCCCAAAGATGCGCTTGCTGCAGCGTTCAATGACGCAGAGCACTGCTGATAATTGTGCTCTTCAAATTCTCTCTTGAACACAAATCGCTTATTCTTAATTTGGTGATCAAATAAGGCGCTTGCTTGTTATATGGAAAGCAGATTAAAGAATGTTAGGTTAAGCCATTTTGGCGAATATAATAAAAAATATATATTCAATCTGTTAAGTTTTTTAATCCATGTCTATCACTTGCTTAGAATGATTTGGATTCAAAAGAGTTTATTGTGCATGATGAGTGCTGTAATAGATCCGAGGTCGGATTTGCCGATGTTTTGTAGGACGTATCATGAAGATTGGTGAGAGACTGATCGCCAAAAGAGCGATTGGGCGCGAAGACTTAGAGCGAGCCTTGGAGGTACAACGTCAGGCCGGCGGACGCCTGGGCTCCATCCTGGTCAGGATGGGGGCTGTCTCTGAAGATGCGGTATTGCGATCGCTGTCAGAGCAGTTGGGCTATCCCTGTGTCGAGCCTGCTCACATGCCTGCTCCCTTGGATATCTATAAATGCCTGCTGCCTCTGCCGGTCAGGTTGGAGTGGTGGCTCGATAACGATGCTCTGTTGTGGGAGGTGGACGGTCAGCTGCAGTTGGTTGCAAAAGACCCGCTAGAGACGCAGCTGCAGGATCTCATTGCCTACCTGTTTGCGGGGCGCCCGGTGCAGTACTGGCTGGCTCGAACCCAGGACATCGACACACTGGTGGACCAAGTCAGGCGTGAGAGTGCCGTCACCGACCTGTTCAGTAACAGCGAGCATTCGCTACAGGCGTTGATCGAAGAGGCTCCGGTCGTGGAGCTGGTCAATAACTTGCTGGCACAAGCTGTCGACAGTGGTGCGTCAGACATTCATGTGGAACCCGAAGAGCTTCGTTTCACGGTACGCATGCGGGTAGATGGTGTGCTTCACACTCATATGGTGCAACCGGCAGAGCGTTACCCGGCGATAGGGTCACGGATCAAGCTGATTGCCGGATTGGATATTGCCGAGAAGCGCTTGCCACAGGATGGCCGTATCACCTTGCGCCTTAGTGGTCAGGATATGGATATCCGTGTCTCGACGGCACCGGGTGTTCATGGTGAGTCGATCGTGATGCGTCTGCTGCCCAAGAACAGGGGAACGTTGTCGCTGGAAAAACTCGGGTTTGAGCCTGACCATCTCAGTTTGCTGCACAGCTGGTTGGCGTGTCCCAATGGGATCGTGTTGGTCACAGGCCCGACGGGCTCCGGTAAATCCACCACGCTCTATGCCGCGCTCGAAGCCATGCGCGATGGCAGCAACAAGATCATCACGGTAGAAGATCCTGTTGAGTATCAAGTCTCGGGTGTGACCCAGATCCAGGCGCACAACGAGATTGGTTACACCTTTTCCCGTGCACTGCGTGCCATCTTGCGTCAAGACCCCGACACCATCATGATCGGTGAGATCCGGGACTTGGATACGGCGCAGATAGCCATTCAGTCAGCCCTTACCGGTCACTTGGTGCTCTCAACGTTGCACACCAACGATGCCGCCTCAGCTTTTACCCGCCTAGTTGACATGGGGCTTGAGCCCTTCCTGGTGGCGGCATCGGTGCGTGGTGTTCAGGCACAGCGGCTGGTTCGTCGCCTCTGTGAGCAGTGTGCCGTTGATGACGACCATCCGCTCTTGCCACAAGGGTGGTCAATCAGCCAACCAGCGTTTGCTGCCGCTAATTGGAAGAAAGCGATGGGATGCTCGCACTGTCATCATACTGGTTATCGTGGGCGATTGGGGATTTATGAGCTTGTTGCCCTAGATGGTGCATTGCAACAGCTGGTCAATCGACAAGCTCCCCTTCAGGAGATCAAGTCGCTGATCCGGCAACAAGGCCAGCGGACACTGTTTGAAGATGGCCTGATCAAGGCCAGCAGGGGATTAACCAGTATTGAAGAGGTGATGCGGGTCGCCTATGTGGAACATGACTGATGATTTTTCAATATGAAGGCGTAGACGCGCAGGGTAACAGTCTGAAGGGAGAGCTGGAGGCAGTCCATCATCATGCTGCATTACGCCAGCTCAGGGACAAGGGGATCATCGTCATTGAGCTAACTGAACAGGCGGTAGTGGCTCGTGCTCCCTGGTTTACTCCGCGCTTGACCCGTGCCCAGTTGCTGCAGGCACTACATGAGTTGACCACCCTGATCATTTCCGGGGTGACGCTCTCAGAGGGAATCGATGCCCTGATTGAGGGGGGACACCATCCTCAAATTGAGCAGGCATTTCGCACCATGGGCAGGGCTTTACAGCAGGGGGAGAGTTTTTCCGCAGCTCTTGCCCAAAGCAAGTTACCGCTTCCCGACTACCTGTTTCATCTGGTGAGAGCGGGTGAGGCCACCGGTGAGTTGGGTGAGGCGCTCAGTCGCGCTTTGGAGAAAATGCAGTTTGATCAACGAACCGGCAATGAACTGCGCAATGCTTTGACCTATCCCATCGTATTGGTGCTCGCAGGTTTGTCTGCGGTTGTGCTGATGTTTGCCGTGGTGGTGCCTAAATTCACCGGTATGTTGGGCCACGGTAAGGTGACGTTGCCCTGGTTGGCCGAAATGGTGCTCTCGACAGGGGAGTGGTTTAACGCCAACTGGGATCTGCTGCTTATAGCACTCATCCTCTGTATCGCTGGCATGGCCCTGGCGCTGCGCTCGCGCGATGTGCGGCAGCGTCTGCTCAACGGTGTGTCACGCCTGCCAGTAGTGGGGGAATGGCTCTACCAGAGCGATGTTGCCAGCTGGTCTTACACCCTGGCAGCCATGCTGGGATCCCGGGTCGAGTTACTACAGGCGCTAGAGCTATCGCGCGGCTCTTTTCGCATTCCGTTTCGTCAGCGCGGGATGGGAGAGGTGATCCGTCTGGTGCGCTCGGGCAAGAGCCTGTCGGACTCTCTTGCCGAGACGCGATTGATCGCTCGCTCCGGGGTCAATCTGGTGCGGGTCGGCGAGAAGAGTGGCCGCCTTGCCGAGATGTTCTCTTCGCTGGCCGCCATGTATGAAGAGAACAGTAAGAACCGCGTCAAGAAGGTGCTTGCGTTGATCGAACCCCTTGCCATTCTGCTGATTGGCTCTATCATCGGCGTCATTATTCTTGGCATCATCCTGGCCATCACCAGTGTGAACGAAATGGCCGTATAGTAACTCTGAGGACTCTTCATGCAATTGCAACGTTTCGCCCGCCATCAAGGCGGTTTTACCCTGATCGAGCTCCTGGTCGTGCTGGTCATTCTGGGCATGCTGGCCGGTTTGGTCGGCCCGCGCCTCTTCTCCAACGTGGATAAATCAAAAGTCAAAACGGCAGAGACTCAGGTCAAGATGCTGCGCGGGGCCTTGCAAACCTATCGCCTGGATGTGGGGAGCTATCCCACTACAGAGCAGGGGCTATCGGCTTTGATGAAAGCGCCGGCTGATGTGCCAAGCTGGCAGGGGCCCTATCTGGAAGATCAACTACCTAAAGACCCTTGGGGTAAAGATTATGTCTACAAAAGCCCGGTGAGTAACTTGCAAGGTTTTTCTCTCTATTCGCTTGGCGCAGATGGTAAGGAGGGCGGCGAAGGGCTGGATGCCGAGGTAGGTATACTGGAGAAGTAAGCATGCAACAACGGGGTTTTACTCTGCTTGAGCTGCTTGTGGTGTTGACTTTGATTGGTATGATCGCGGCGGTTGTAGGTCCACGTTTTCTCGAGATGGCAGATAAACTGCGGCATCGCAACGATTGGCAAACTGTTCAACAAGCCATCAATGAGTTGCCTTTTACAGTACGCCAGAGGGGAGTTCAAGTGGTGCTGGGGTCACACACCGACGATATTCCCTTACCGCAAGGCTGGCAGCTTAAGGCCCCTCAACCGATATACTACCTTGCCAACGGGATCTGTCTGGGTGGTGAATTACAGATACTAGCAGGTGGGGTCATCAAGCAGAGCATTCAGCTGGAATCTCCATATTGCCAATGGCAAGGAATACCATAATGCGTCAACAAGGCTTTTCGTTATTGGAGGCCATAGTAGCATTAACCATATTGGCGGGTGCCACTATGGCTCTATTTGGCTGGATAGGTGGTAGCTTGGCCCAACTGACAAGAGCCGAGAGCTATATTGACGCTGCTCCCACCTTGCAAAGTGCGGTGAATTATCTCAAGCTGAAGGATTTGGGCAATAACCCACAAGGTACTTTCGAGAGTGGTAACATATCTATAAGCTGGCATGCGACACCTATAGAGAAAGAACGTAATGGCGTGATGGGCAGTAATTTCATCCTCTCGCTTTATCAGGTTGAGCTTACCATCATTCATAAGAACCGCACTTTACCTCCCCTGACCACTCGAGTCGTTAACTATCACCTCAAGCCCGGAGTGCAAGAGCGCCGTGAAATCTATTAACCGCCAGCAAGGGATGACCCTTCTCGAATTGCTGGTCGTCATGGTTCTGCTCTCCGTGATAACAGCTTTATTAATGCAAGGATTATCCCAGTCGTTAGCAATTTATGAACGTGTGCAAAGGCGACAATATGAAGGTGTGCCACAACTATTGGTCATGCAATGGTTGAATGATAGTGTCGCGTCCATGCAGGCAGAGCTAGATGCTCCTCGCCAGCTCCGTGGTGACAGTTTCTATTTTGAGGGGAGCAGTCAGCAGCCACTGGTTGCCCAGAATGGTGAAGTACAGCCGGTACGCTGGTCAATTAATCAGCGAGGAGCCGGTGGCGTGACCCTCGATTATCGCCAGCCTGGTAGAAATTGGACCCTTTTTCGCTGGCCTGAAGGGACTCAAGTTACGTTCAGCTATCTGGATGAGCAGGGTAATACCCATAATCAATGGCCACCGGAGCAAACCCTTATCTCTCTCCGGCCAGATGGAAGAATGCCAGTAGCAATCCAGTTGATGGTGAGTTCACCTGCGATGAAACCATTGAACTGGTATATAGCCCTAAAGGGACGAACTTATCCTCGAAATGATTATCGTGATCTATGAGTGTAACCAGAGTCAGAAATAGAGGTATCTCATTATTGAGTGTGCCGCCCCCCCATCAAGGGGGGTTCGTTCTTATAGCCGTGTTAGGATTGATCGCGGTTATCTCCTTGGTTGCCGCCTTTATTGGTAGCTATGCCGAAGGCCGCTTGCAACAGGCTGTCGAACTTCGTAGCAGCTGGCAGCAGCAGCTGGATCAGCAGGCGACCTTGGCAACGTTACTCCATTTAGTGGCCACGCGCCCCCGTGGTAATCAGGGGTTCGAGCTGACGTCGGCCAATGATCAAGAACGTAGTTCGGTTAGCTCTTTGGCAGAGTTAGATCGACAACTTGCAGCAGATGGCAGAGCTTATCACGGAATAGGGACAATAGATTTCTCGATTCAAGATGAGGGGCCATTGCTCAGTGTGCTTGATGCTGATCCCGTGCGTTGGCAGCCGCTGCTAGCGCGTTTTGGGCTTACTCCTGTTCAAATAGATAGAGTTGTTGATCTAGTGAATGACTACACGGATCAAGATGATCTATCTCGCTTGAATGGAGCAAATGATGCGCAATACCTTGCTCGTGGCCTGACACTGCCTCGCCACCGCTTTATGGTTGGTCCTGGTGAGCTAAATAATCTTCTGGATGCACCAACTTGGCAGAGCTGGTTGCCTGACCTTATGCCTTTGGTCACCGCTCGTTCAGGCATGCTACTTAATTTGAATACCATGCCGGAGCCATTACTAGCGAGCCGGTTTGATGAACGAACAGCTGCTGAGCTGGTGCGACTAAGGTGGATGGAGCCATTTGATTCACTCCAAGATGCCAATCAGAGGCTGGGACAACTCCTACCCATAGCCGAGGAACAAATTCCGTCGATAGTATCTGCTTTTCATCGCATCATCCTGTGGAGCGATGCGAGCGCCGTAGGATGCAGACAGGCTCAGTGGATTGGGATATCATTGTCGCCCTCTTCGTTTCGGGCGCCTTGGGAATTTGATTATGCCTTTACCTATAACCATAACCGCGCTTGCCAATCAGCTGAGCAAATGGTGGTGGAGCCGCTATTCCCAGCCCCAATGGCTGATTGAGCGCCAACAAATCACCTCTGACAGTTACCCTGGTTGGCGTCCCAGGGTGATTGTTGCTCGCTCCCTTTGCATTTTTATTTCCTGCGATCTTGGCGCTGTACCCAAGGCTCGTCGTGAGCAGGCGCTGAAGCAACAGGTCAGCCTACATGCTCCATTTACTGAACCGGGATATTATGTCAACTGGCATCGGGGCAGGGCGGCAGTCTGGATATGGGATCAGGCTGCGTTGGTTGCTCGGGTCGCTGAAGCAAAACGCTATCAGGTAGTGCCGGAAAGCGCGTTAGCACCATCACCACTGCCGGAGCAAGTACAGTCAGCAGATTGGCAGCGCTATCTATCCGGACTGCAGGGTTATGAGTGGCAACGTTGGCAAAATGGCATATTAATCGATAGCCGTTGGTTGCCTGTACTTCAGCCTGATGCCTCAACAGTGATTCAACTCTCATTTAAGCAAGCCAGTCCCTTGGCTCCGAGGGATCGGCAGTTACTTGGCCATCTTGCCTGTGGCGTAGTAGCGTTACTGTTAGTCGCCTGCGTGTCTTGGCAGTTGGGGTCTTGGTTCAGACTTGAGCAACAGACAAATACGCTTTTGGTTGAGCTCGATTCCGCTGACGAAGGGCTTATTACTGCCCGTCATGCGAGATTGCGGGCCGAGGGCTTGCGTAGCCAGTATGAAGCTCGACTCACTTTACTTGGGCAGGGACAATCTCGCACTCTGCCCCAGTTAATCGCGCTTCTGCCTGCCAGTGTCAACACACTTCAGCAATACGACTATCAACCCCTGCGTTTGCAATTGTTGTTACAGGATAAAGCGCCAGATCCAAGGGAGTATGTCAGGCGGTTGGAGGGGATAACCCTCAATGGCCAACGACTGCACAATGTCCAAGTAAAGCTGGAAGGCAATGGTACCCTGGTGCGCTTGCAAGCAGATATAGAAGTACTGCCTCGGATTGTCCAAAGGACAACCGGCAAGGAGTCATAAACGGGATATGAATGCTCTGATCGACAATCTTCAGCCGCATTGGCAACAAGCTCGCCAACAATGGCAAGCCAACCCTCGCCTGCAATGGGGGGCGTGGCTTATCATTATCATTCTGTTGTTCTGGGTTAACTTGCTTTGCCAAGAACAGCGCCAGCGGCTGAGTGAACAACTACAAGAGCTCTCCTGGCAACAACAGGATCAACAAAGTCTGCTGCAAGGAGAGAGTTGGCAGCAGCGACTAACCCAAGCTCGGGCTGCGAACAAAGCCCTCGATAAGTACTTTGGCATGGCCCCCAATGAAGCACTTGCTCGTGCTGAAGTACAGAGCAGGGTCTCAGCCCTTTTCACTCGCTTTGCTGTCGGCCAGCCCCAAGTTGAGGTATCAAAATCGCCACAACAGCTTGATCAGAATGGTCTGATCCCCCTGCAGTTGCGGGTGACTGGGCGCACCAATGGGGATGGTGTTATCGGTCTGGTCAACGAGCTGGAAAAACATTCACCCCGGCTCATCGTTAACGCACTGACTGTCAATAATCAGATGAACGACAAACTCAATTTCACGCTGCTGGCTACGGTTTGGTATCACCCCTTTGGAGAACAAAAGGGAGAGAATAAGTGATGGTCCCTAAGCTGAGTTTGCAGCGCCGGGGGATCACGATCGGGGTACCCCTTTTGTCCATCCTCTCTTTAATGCTACTTGGTTACTTCTGTAGCCACCCTTCTTTGACGGAGCGCCCTGCCAACACCCGAGATTGGTACTGGCCAGATCTGCCATTGGCGCAAGATCTGCCGCCCATGCCGGCAAGGATCGCTAGCCTATGGCCGATGGCACCAAAGCAGCTAAAAGATACTGATTCAGTCACCATGGACGCAGCTCGCAAAGAGGCTGCAAGGCAAGCCATGCAACAGAACGGCATCCTGATCGCCATTATTACCCAAGGTAGGGGGCGTCAGGCGTTGCTGCTGGGCCCTGATGCTGAACCTCTTGCTCTGCGTCCCGGTATGGCCCTGCCGGATGGACGTGATGTGTTGGCTATCAATGCCGATAGCCTGCAGTGGCGTGATGCGCAAGGAAAAGAAGGCATACTCTATCTCTACCCCTCGCCCGAACAGGGTGATTTTTCGTCAACATCTTCCATCTCAACCTTATCGCCCACTCGGCCATAAAGAAGCGAGTTATGAACCACACTGTAACGACCATGATCCATCGGCAGCTTCCTCGTCTGACCCTGCTGGCCAGTGCCTTGGGCCTGCTGGCTGGCTGTGCTATCAACACCAATCCCACCCCGCTGCCCGGGCCACTGCGTGCCCCGTTAGTCCAGACCGAGCAGGATGAAACGCTGCAGGCGGGCAGTGCCGAACCTGATGCCCGTCAAGGCTTGGCTCAGCGCTTTAACCGTACCCCAAGCCAGCGTCAACAAGTGCGTGTAGTGGAACCGGATGGCCAGCCCTTGGGGCAGGGGCTGCAGGGCGATGCCGTCAGCCTCAACGTCAACAACTTTCCCTTACCTGCATTTATTAACGAGGTATTTGGCAAGCAGCTCGGACTCTCCTTTACCTTGAGTCCGGAGCTACAGAAAAAAACGGATCTGGTGACCTTGCGAATGAGCGAGCCGCAACCGCCGGCTGCTCTCTTCAATACCGCCCGTAATGTGCTGGCGGACTATGGTGTTGAGGTCAAGCTGCGCGATGGACTCTATAACTTTGCCGTCAGCAACACAGTTGCCAATGATGCCTTGCCATTAATGGTAAGCGGCGATGCCCTGCCTGAAGTACCTATGTCCCATAGGCCAGTGTTCCAGATAGTGCCGATGCGAGTTGTTAATAGCAACCAGATGGAAATCTGGATTAAAGAGATGTTTGCCAATAACACTGAGCTAAAAGTCACGGCTGATTATATTGCGAATACCATCATGTTAAGAGGGGGGGTGGAGCAGGTGAAGCAGGCCGTTGCCGCTATTCGTCTGTTTGATCAACCTACCCTTAAAAGTAGCAATAGCATGAGTATTACCCCGGTTTACTCCGATGCCGATCAGCTTGGCAATGCCTTGATCAAGGTGTTGCAATCAGAGGGCTATAACGTCTCCGATACCCCTCCCATGGGGTCGGTGATGGTACTAAAGCTTAAGGAGCTGCAGCGGTTAATCATTTTTGCCGCCGATGGCACCACGCTCAGTCATGTCCGCGACTGGGTGGAGATCCTGGATCGAGAGTCCCAGGAAAAAGTCGAAAACGGCCTCTTTATCTATCAGGTTAAAAATACCCAGGCGGCGGCCATCGCTACTATGCTTGGCTCCCTCGGGTACAGTTCCACAGTGCCTGCCAGCGGCATCGATAGTAGCAATACCCGCAGTGCCGGCGATAACGGTTTGGCCAAGGGAATTGGTAATACCACCAGTGGTACGCAGCGTGCGGCAGCGAGTGCCACCAGCAGTACAACTACCAGCGGTAGTGGTGAGGCGGGCGCTGTGGTAGTGGATGCCAACCGCAATGCGCTGATTTTTAAAGGCAGCGGCAAGGAGTGGATCAAGTTGCGCCCGTTGCTCGATCAGCTGGATAAGGCCGTCCCTTCCGTGATGATCGATGTGCTGCTGGCCGAAGTGACCCTCAATGATAAAGAGGGATTGGGGGTTGATTGGAAAAATATCCGCACTGACTTGGGGGCCAGAGATCTGGTCATGGGCACTGCCAACGGCCTGGGCAGCTCGGGTCTCAATATGGCGCTCAATAGTGCGGGTCAGACGCGTGCGACGCTCAATGCCTTCTATGACAACAAGCAAGCCGTGATCCGCTCCAGCCCCAAGCTGATGGTGCGCAGCGGTGAAGAGGCACGGATCGAGGTCGGTAACGAAATACCTGTGGTCACGGGAACTAGCCAGGCCAGCGATAACCCCGATGCGCCCATTAATAAAACCGTGCAGTACCGCAAGACAGGGGTGATCTTGTCGATTAAGCCCACGGTGCAAGCCAGTGGTGTGGTGGATCTGCTGGTCAGTCAAGAACTTTCTGAGCAGGCCGATACCTCCTCCAGCAGTGAGGCGTTAAGCCCCACCATTATGAACCGCAAGGTGGAGACCGCACTCACCCTGCGCGATGGTGGCTCGGTGATGCTGGCGGGTCTAATCTCCAGTTCAAAAGGCGAAGGGGATACCGGGGTGCCATTGTTGGGGGACATCCCCTGGTTGGGTAACTTCTTCAAGTCAAAGAGCAACAGCGAAAACCGCACCGAGCTGGTGGTGATGATCATCCCCTATGTGATGCGCGATTTTAGCGAGGCGCAAAGTTTGACCGAACGCTATCAACAGCAGTTGCAGCTAAATAACGCCCCGACCCTTAAGCGCCGTTTTTTGCCGGGCATGGCCCCCGAAAAGCCGAGCGAGAGCTTGGAACTGCGCCAGTAACGCCTTTGCGATAATGACTTATCTGCGCTGACCCTATTCGGCTGCTAATCTGCCGTGACAACCCCGCCTGGCTAACGTTGCCGGGCGGTTTCTTTTTGGCGCGTTCCTACTGGTTGGTGCAAGGTGAAATCGGCTATTACTTAAGGTCTAGCATCAGATATCCCTGCTTTTTTATACCTGCTGTCTCTCTTTTGATCGCTTTTCCGTGACCCTCTGCGCCCTGTTCCGCCCTTACGCCATAGCCCGGTGACAGTGTGAGCACAGTCCACCTTGCTGATATTGGCGCTCTGTTTGTTCAGGGCGCTCCATTTCTGCTTCACCCCAACTGAGACCGGTTTTGCAACGCTCGATAAATGTCAATTATGTTAATTAATGTGTCCGGGCGGGGGCAGATTATCTTGAACCATACGGGGCTCTTTTGCGGGCGTGTCAAAGTAAGGTAGGGGGTAAAAAACAGCCTGTTATCGCGAACTGGTGTCAAGTGGTGCTTTTTATTTGTGTGATTTTTCCCACAAGATGGTGCGTATGGCGATTTTTTGGGCGATTAGCCTGACAGAGTCCTTGATTATTTTATGGCGACAGATATGATCACTTACGCTTTTAAGCGATAGAGCCTCATCTTTTCAAGTGACTGCGATCTTGTCCGGAATAAGAGGCAGTCGGCGGGAAAAGCAGGTTGGTAGTATGACCTGAGGGTGCTCGGGTTAAACTAGTTTAATTTTTTGGAGAATAACACTAATGAAAAAGTCACTGATTGCACTGGCTGTTGCTGGCCTGAGCTTCAATGCAGCCGCAGTTGATCTTTCTGCTGCTAACCAAGCAGCCATTGATGCATCTGCACAAAACTATGCATCTGAAATCATCGTATCCCCGACTGCTACCCTGAAAGCTGTTTCCATCCAAAATGCAGTTGCTGCTGGTGAAAAAGTCAACGCCACTCCGGCTGAGACTGCTGACAAGACTTTCTTCGCCCGTGTTGACGTGGCTGGAGCCAAGATTGCCGGTATCACTCTGGGGCAAGTGATCGGCGGTTGGACTGTCATCAACGTCCAAGATAATTCTATTGTTGCTAAAACAACAGCTGCTGCGACTTATACCGCAGCAGCCGGCGCGGTACCAGCACACTTTGTAATGCCTGCAGCTTTGACTTTTACTGCTGATGCTGTTGTTGCAGACAAAGCTGGTGCCACTGTCAAAGTTCGTGTTTTCAACGATCAGAACAACGCTGTATCCGGCCAAGCTGGTTTCGATGTAGTTGCTAACGCCAAGTCCGGTAAGCTGTTTGGCTTTACTCAGGGTTTCAAAGTGGGCATCACTGTCCCAGGTAACCCCGCCAAGATCGCTGTTGAAAAAGATGCGCTGGAATTCAAGACTGGCACATCAGCTACGCTGTTTACTGTCAATTCAGACGTAGCTGCTGCTGGCACTACTGTGCTGGATATCACCGGTTCTGCCATTACCAATGCAACTCTGCTTGGCAAGTGGGAAGTTAAAGGTCCGTTCTTGGTAGGTTCTACTGTTAACGGCGGTGCTGCACTGACTGCTGAAACTGCAGCTAAAGCTGTAACCGTTACTGCTAATAACGCAGTGATCTATGCTCTGCCAGCCAAAAACAACACCCCTATCACTGAAGGCGTGTTCACTGCTACCTACACCCCGGATGCAACTCAGGCCAATATCTATGCTCTGACCAAGCAAGATTTCACTTTCGACCTGACCAAGAACGGTTCTTCTGCCGATCAAGACTTGGTATTCTCTGCCGATTCTTCTTACAAGACTTTCGTGCGGGTTTCCAACCTTGGTGGTCAGGCTGGCAAAATCAGCTTCACCGTGTACGGTGATGATGGTTCCTCTGCTACCTTCCCGCTGAGTGCTGTTGCTGGCCAAGAAACAGCAACCCTGAATGCACAAGCCTCTACCAGCCAGATCGCTCTGAAAGACCTGCACGCTGCTGCTGTCGCAGCTGGTCTTGCCGAGAAAGCCGGTAAACTGCGTATTGTTGCCAGTGGTGATGTATCTAAGCTGTCTCTGCAGACCTATGTTCTGTCTACCGACGGTACCACTTTCTCCCGTTTCTAATCGGTTGAAGTGTTGTAAAAAGGGTGGCATTAGCCACCCTTTTTTATCCAAGTCTTAGCATATGAGCCAATTATAGCGAGCGATTAATAAACATGCGGCTTGCCGGCATAGTTTGTTCCGCTGTTGCCAATCATCCCCTTTCCGGTTTATTCACCCTGTTCACTTATACTTTTTTATCGCGATGCAGCATAAGCAGATACTGACACGTATCCGGTTAATGATTGTCTATCACGTAAATGCATATTCAATATTAGGCAATCACTCTTCCATCCTCTGAGAGATGTTATCTCGACTGGATGTTGTTGTTGCCTCAATGATGTTGTGGCGTGGTAGTCTACCAACGATGGCGCCTGTGACTATTTCGTGATGCTGGTAGCGGCCTGGATGGCGTTACTGATGCAACGCGATATGCTATATGGCTTTCCTATCTATAGTTTTTCAGTCCAATAATGGCTCGTTTTCTATCTGCTGGCCTTCAACGGGTGCCAGCAAGCATTAGCTGTGCTCGCTCTCCTGTGATTACTTGTCGTGTCGTTTTATCGAACAGCCTTGCATCCGGTTTGGAAAGCGGTTCCAGCCTGAGCCGACAGCTTCTGGCTAAGCCGGGGTCAAGCAGGCGAAGGCAAGGGCAGTCAACAGCAGTGAGCTGTGTTATTATCCCCGCGTTTTCTGCTAGGTTACCTGTTGTTTGAGGAGTGTTGATGCTCAATGTTGCCATTCTGTTTCCTTCTGCTGCCCAGCGTCATCTGATTGTCACCCTGGTGCGCCGTGAAGTGGCCGCCCGTTACCGTGGCGCCATGTTGGGTAATCTTTGGGCGCTGTTTACTCCACTCTTTATGCTGGCTGTTTACACCTTTATTTTCAGTGTGGTGTTCAAGGCGCGCTGGAGTGGTGGTAGTGATTCGCGCAGTGAGTTTGCCCTGGTGCTGTTTGCCGGTTTGATGGTGTTTAACCTCTTCGCTGAATGTTTTAACCGTGCGCCACGCCTGATCCTGGATAATGTCAATTACGTCAAGAAGGTGGTATTTCCTCTCGAGATCTTGCCTTGGGTGGCGCTCGGTAGTGCTCTGGTCAATCTTGGCATCAGCCTCTTGGTATGGCTTGCATTTTATGGGGTGGCCTTCGGAGTGCCGCCAGTGACGGTGCTGCTTTTCCCACTGATGATATTGCCACTCCTGCTGCTGGTGCTAGGTCTTTCATGGGCACTCGCTGCGCTGGGGGTCTACTTGCGCGACCTGTCACAATTGGTGGGTGTTATCAGCACTGTCTTGATGTTTCTCTCGCCCATCTTCTATCCCGTAGAGGCACTCCCTGAACAATACCGTCACTGGTTGAATGTGAATCCGCTGACGCCTGTGATTGCCCAGGTTCGTGATGTGCTCTATTGGGGCAAGTTCCCCTCTTGGGGGCAATACGGTGCCTCCTTGTTGGCTGGTGCGTTGGTGATGTATGCAGGATTTATATTGTTCCAGAAAACACGTAAGGGGTTTGCCGATGTGCTCTGACAAAGTCGCGATTGACGTGCGTGGTTTGAGCAAGTGTTATCAGGTTTATGAGCAACCGGTCGATCGACTCAAGCAGTTTATTATTCCTCGCTTATCCCGCTTGTGTAGCGGTGCTGCCAGACAATATTTTCGTGAATTCTGGGCGCTCCGGGACATTGATTTCGCGATTAAAAAGGGTGAAACCGTCGGTATTATCGGCCATAACGGGGCCGGTAAATCCACCCTGCTTCAGCTTATTTGCGGCACCCTTAATCCTTCTCATGGTGACGTTAACGTCAATGGCCGTATTGCCGCTTTGCTTGAGCTGGGGGCTGGTTTTAATCCGGAGTTCAGTGGGCGTGATAATGTCTATCTCAATGCCAGTGTCTTGGGGTTGAGTAAAGAGGATATTGACGCAAGGTTTGATGAGATTGCCCATTTCGCTGATATTGGCGATTTTATGGAGCAACCGGTCAAGACCTATTCCAGTGGTATGTATGTGCGTCTTGCGTTTGCAGTACAGGCCTGTATTGATCCTGAAATTTTGATAGTCGATGAGGCGCTGGCAGTTGGCGATATCGGTTTCCAATACAAGTGTTTCAAGCGTATGGAAGCCCTGAAAGCGAAGGGAGTAACCATTTTGATGGTGACCCACTCGACCGGCAGTATTCTGGAATACGCGGATCGTTGTCTGGTGATGGAAGGGGGGCGCCTGATTGCTGATACCACAGATGTGCTGGCTGCGGTGATGGCGTATGAAAAAGGCATGATCCTGTCGCAGGAGCAAGCCGATACCTTGGCATTGCCAGAAGTTGAAAGTGATGGCGATTGCCCATCACAGCAAGTTCTACTTGAAAAGCAAAAGAATGAGGCCAATCTGGCGCTGGGTGAGAAGCGATTTGGTTCTGCCCGCGCGATTATCGCCAGCCTGACCATTGTCAAGGCAGATGGTACACCTTTTCATGAAGAGCCCCTGGTCAAATCAGGTGAAACGGTGACGCTACGCTTTGAACTTATCTCTAGCGAGACAATTGAGGATATCGCTCTCGGACTGTCTTTGAGCCGTGCCCAAGGTGGTGATATTTGGGGCGATAGCAATATTGCTGCCGGTCACCCCATAGTATTGAAACCAGGTCGCCAATTTGTGACGTATCAAGTGACCTTACCCATCAATAGTGGCGATTATTTATTGCACTGTGGTTTGGCCTCTCTCAAGGGTGGAGAGCGTGAAGAACTTGATCAGCGTCGGCCGATGCAGGCGATCAAGTTCTGGTCTTCCAGAGAGCTGGGCGGTGTCGTACATGCGCCTATTACCGTTCAGGCCTGAATATCTCGGAGTTATCAATGCTGGCTGCTTTTCTACCTCCTTATCCTTTTCGTGCTCAAGTTGCGCCTTATCTTTGGTGCTATTACCGTTTGCTGGGTGAGTGGGCGGATGAATCTGCTTTTTTTATCACCGGGCGCGATTATGTCCGCGCTGCTTGTGATTGGGATGGTCGCTGGGAATGTGACCCCGCGGTACAGGCTCGGTTAGGTTACTCCTTGCCTGTTAACGCCCAGCCTGAGCAACATCATTACGCATGGCTGGATGAGAATAGATTTGATGATTGGCTCAATAAACTCAATGGCAATCCGATAGAGGCGTTTCGGCGCTTCTTGTGCGAGCGCGATGCTGCTTTTGAGCGTGAACTTGAGGCGTTACTGGATGCAGCTCCGGCTCAACTTGAAGCCATCGTCACTATTTGTAATGTTGCGTCACTGGAGGCGGTATGTGCTGCCCGTGGTATTCCCGTCATCCATATTGAATTGGGCCCACTGCGTGGTCCCCTGTATCGCGAGACCGGATATGTTGATTTTCGTGGTGTCAATGGCAACTCTGAGTCAGCACAACGTTATTCCCTCTGCCATGATTGGCAATGGTCAATCACGACACGAGAGTTATTGCAATTTTTCTTGACTCATCCCGAAACCTACCAAGAACTGCCAACGCAAACCGCTTATGAATGTGGTGTTGTATTGCAAGTCGAGGACGACTCTAATCTGGTTGCTTATGGCAATGGAATGAGCAATCTTGCACTGCTGGCTGCCGCACGGCAGAAAGTGGCAGCAGATGATCTGTTGGTGCGCGCTCATCCGGGGAGCTCATTTACACTTAAAACCGCACAAGTTTGTCTCGATAACTCCCCGAATAGTCTATATTTTGTTGCCTTGTGTCGACAGATATTTACTATTAATTCCAGTGTTGGCCTAGAGGCGCTGTTACTGGACAAGCCATTAAAGGTTTGTGGCGATAACTCTTACAATTTTATACTGGAAGCCCATGATGAGGCTGAACGGCTAAGACGGCTCAGTTTCTATCTTTTTGGCTATTTGGTGCCCTTCTCATTGCAATTAAAACCAGCATACTTACGCTTTCGATTGGGCCAACCTGAACAGCACGATATAATCCTTTGTCATGTGAGCGAATACATGCAACAAGATCACCTTGATCCTAACATATTTGATGGTCTCCCTTCTGCGGCGCAAGCGGCTGTTACTATGAAGTTTGCCAATCTTGCTCGCGAGCATCAAGTTGATGTGAGGGTTTGGCAAGAGCGTAATGCGGAACAGACAACCTATATTACCGAACAAGCTGCATTACATGCCAAGCAAGTGGCTGACTACGAAGTTGAAATTTCACGCCAACATCAAGAGTGTCTTTCAATCATTGAGTCACTGCAGAAAAATGTTGATGACGCTCGCAAGCAAGCCGCGATCGCATCTGACCAACTTTCTATAATTGAGCATCAAAAACAATGCATAACGAACAGTTTGTCATGGCGTATAACGATGCCCATTCGAGTAATTGGACGTTTATTACGTGGTGATACTGTGTCACTACAGTATGGTTGGCAACGAGTATGCAATGAAGACGGTCTGCGCGGTAAACTGGCGCGCATGACTCGCCCGTTAGTGCGTCCTATGGTTATTCTTGCCAGAGACCCATCGTTATTAATGAAAGGGTGGCGCAGTTTGCGACATCATGGAATTCGAAAAACGTTACATCGCATTAGCCATGTATTAGGTCACCAATCTCATCATGCAATGCATGAGGTTATTTCATTGGGAGATAAAGATACTGCGGAGTTAGTTATTTTGACTACTGCACACTGTGGTTATCTGGCTGAATTAATGTGTGCAAGCTTGAAGAAAGTGAATATTCATGCAGCCGTTCAATATCAGAGGCCTGAAGAGGGTTATCTGGACGTTTTGCACATTGTTATCTGTCCACAAATGTTTGATGTTTTACCTGGGCAGTATATCGCTTATCAACTTGAACAATCGGTTAGCTCTCGTTGGTTCACAGAGGATTACCTTGCTCGCTTGCAAAATTCCTTAGCCATCTTTGATTACTCTTTAAAAAATATTGCGTTTTTACAAGATAAAGGATTGAGCTATCGCCAGATCTACCATCTGCCAGTGGGTTTTCTTCCGCGGGAGCTTGCCGACTCGGTTCCTGAGACGGTTGATGTGTTATTTTATGGTGACATTAATAATGATAGACGTAGAGCCTATATTGCGGAGCTAAAAAAGCATTTCTCAGTGAAAATCATCAATGATATTTTTGGTGATGCGTTGTATGCTGAAATGTCAAAAGCAAAGGTGATTGTTAACATTCATTATTATGAAGGCGCGCTACTGGAAACAACCAGAATATATGAGTGTTTGTCGCAAAATAAAATCATTGTATCTGAAGAAAGTGCTGATATGGATGAGCATTCGGCATTGTTGCCTCTTGTCGATTTTGTACCAATCAATGATATTGATGAAATGGTAGAGCGAGTTCGCCATTGGGTTCGTGATGATGTTAAACGGAGTGAGCGCAGCATTCAATTAAGAAAGGCATGTGTCGAGACTCCTGATATTTTTTCATATTATTTTCTGAGAGCATTTTTAGCTCACGATCTTATCACGTATGAGCAATTTTATACTGCTGTGGCAGATTCCATTAATTTTGATTCAGATATGGTATGTTTAGGACTGCCGGAAACAGTCTCCCGACGTGCGGATTTTGATAATGATAATCATTATGGGATTCAGTATTTCCCTGGTCTAAGACATCGTCTTGGATGGGTTGGGTGTGGTTTGAGTTATAAATTTCTCTTGCATCGTGCAAAAGACCTAGGGCTTGAACGTATAATGATTTGCGAGGATGATATTGAATTTCCTGAGCATTTTTTATCTCGTCTGGAAAGTGTAAATGATTATCTCAATGAACGAAAAGATTGGGATCTTTTCTCGGGACTGATAGCTAATTTGCATCAAGATACTAATATCTTGGCGTGTACGGAGTATAATGGTCAAAAATATGTCACGATTGACAAAATGACTAGTACTGTAATGAATATCTATTCCAGAGCTTTCTATGAAAAGCTCTTGGGCTGGAATGATAGAAATCATGATGCAAAAACCAATACAATAGATCGTTATATTGAAAGCCGCAGTGATCTACATGTCATTACTACACCAAAATTTTTAGTAGGGCATAAGGAAGAGTTAGATTCCACATTGTGGGGTTTTAATAACAGTACATATCGTGAAATGATCGCGGAAAGTGAAAGGCTTTTGGGGCTAAAGTTAGATGAATTCAGCTCTAAATAATCGTGGTAGTATGAAAAGTATCCACTGGCTCGACATTTGTCGAGCCAGTGCCATCTTGCTGGTTTTGTTATCGCATGGCAGGCGTCTGTTACTTCCTGTCTTTCCAGATGCTCAACTTTTCAAGTTTGGCGGATTTCTCGGTGTCGAGATTTTCTTCGTATTATCTGGGTTTTTAATCGGTTCAATAATTATCGAGAAAAGTTCCCGTAGTAATAATAAATGGTGTTGGATCCCCAATTTCTTGGGTCGCCGTTTTTTGCGAACTTATCCTAATTATTTATTGTTCTTATTATTAAATTGGTTTGTTATCGATTCTTGGCGACCTGAGGCGATGCCGGAGTTATGGCGCTATATGACATTTACGCAAAGTCTGTTGTCACCCCATCCTGGATTTTTTGGGGAGGCGTGGAGTTTAGTCATTGAAGAGATTTTCTATTTATTTATACCTGTGATCATGTTCTTTACTTGGCGTTCTTCAGCTATACAGTCATTGTTGGTTACTCTTTTTATATTGCTAGGGTTTTCGTTTACGATGCGAATAATGAGTGTGTATTCATATCCTGAGTTAACATTCAATCAAGTCAGATCGACAGCATTACTACGCCTTGATTCCATTATGATTGGGGTGTTAACGTCTTACCTCTATTATCATAGTCAATTGTGGCGAGATAGGATAATCAAGGCATCGCCTTTCTTATCGTTATTGTTAATTCCTGTTGTCATTATTTCGATGCAACCAGATGCAGTGATGGACAAAAGTCAATTCCTTAAGGTATTCTTATTTCCAATAGCCAATGTCGCTGCTGCCGGTCTGCTTGTTTTTGGTATGAACTTAAGAGTGAATGATTTATTTTATAGATTGTTAAGACCTGTGGCTAGATGGTCATACTCTGCATATCTCGTAAATTTATTAGTATTAAGTGCTATGGGGTTCTATTTGCCAAATGTGACTGAGGATACTGCTATTTTATATTGGTTTGGTTTTATTCTTACT
Organism: Aeromonas sp. s11; assembly: GCF_040907945.1. Classification (NCBI taxonomy): domain Bacteria; kingdom Pseudomonadati; phylum Pseudomonadota; class Gammaproteobacteria; order Aeromonadales; family Aeromonadaceae; genus Aeromonas; species Aeromonas sp. s11. The sequence continues at coordinate 153,739 of NZ_JBFOCU010000024.1, forward strand.
ACGTTAATTGTCTCTGCGGTTATTTATAACGTTTTTGAACGCAATATTTTACTGTGGCGTGATCACTGGATTAAATAGCATGTGCCAATCTTATTTATCTATTTCAGTGGTTACTTATTGCACTGAAAAGTCAATGATAACAAGTGCTTTCAAAAAATTACAGCGAGCAGTCACTGATGCTGGAATTGTGAGTTTTTTGATGGTTGTGGATCACTCTCCATCCAATGACCTGGCTATTAAAAATGAAGATATAAACAAGTGTTTTACAGGTGAGTATGACTTGATTGTTGCACAGTCAAATCCTGGGTTTGGTGTCGGTCATAACCGTGCATTACAGACTGATGCTAAATATCATCTTATCCTGAATCCAGATCTTGAAGTTGCTCCAGATGCACTGAACAATGCCCTCGAATTTATGGAGCAACATCCGGATTGCGGATTGTTGACGCCTTTCGCTACATGGGAAGATGGTGAGGTACAACGGCTTTGTAAACGCTATCCCACCGTATTTGATTTACTGTTGCGTGGTTTTGCACCCGAGTTTGTGAAGAAGTTATTCCAGACGCGTTTGGCGAAATATGAGATGGTAGATCAGCTCAACAATCTTGACGTGCTGTGGGACCCGCCCATTGTCAGTGGTTGTTTTATGCTGTTTCGCACAGATGTTTTGCAGCAGCTTGGAGGGTTTGACCCTCGCTTCTTCCTCTATTTTGAAGATTTTGACATCAGTTTACGGGCAGGAAAGATCAGCCGGATTGCCTATGTCCCTCAGGTGAGGGTCGTTCATCATGGTGGGCATGCATCTCGCAAAGGCTGGCGCCATATCTGGATGTTTGGGCGTTCCATGGTGACTTTCTTCAATATTCACGGTTGGCGTTGGTGGTAATGGCAGATATCAAAAGTACAGTCTTGGTCACAGGTGCCAACGGATTTGTAGGCAAAGCGGTCTGTGAACACTTGCTGGCGCAGGGGGCGAATGTTAAAGGAGCGGTGCGAAGTCACTCGCGGGCTTCTTACCATGTTCAGGCTCCCTCTCTGACTGCGGATGCCAACTGGACAGCCCAATTGCAACAGGTGGATGTGGTTGTTCACTGTGCTGCCAGGGTGCATGTGATGTCGGATACCGCGACAGATCCCCTGGCTGCATTTCGAGCGGTGAATACAGAGAGCACCCTCACGCTTGCTCGACAAGCGGCTGAGGCTGGGGTGAAGCGCTTCATCTTTATCAGCTCGATCAAAGTGAATGGCGAGCAGACCGAGCTTGGCAAGCCATTTGATGAGAATGTGCAAAGTCCGCCAGAAGATCCCTATGGACGCTCGAAGTATGAGGCGGAACAGGGGTTGATGGCACTCGCGAAAGAGTGTGATATGGCTGTAACCATCATCCGTCCTCCTCTTATTTACGGGGAAGGGGTGAAGGCTAACTTTGCCAGCATGATGACGTGGATGCGCAAAGGGATCCCGCTCCCTTTTGCCCGTTTGACTAATGCGCGTAGCCTGTTGGCGTTACCTAATCTGTGTGACTTCATTGCCCATGTGATGGCGCACCCTGCTGCAGTGAATCAGGTCTTTTTAGTCGCAGATCCTGTCGCTGTGTCGACGTCTCAGTTGTTAGCGGCGATAGCAGAAGCAGAAGGGGTTAGCTGTCGGCTTTTTTATCTCCCACCAGGAGTAATAAGAGGGCTTGGACGCTGTTTGGGAATTGATGCCAAGCTACAACGGATTTATGGCTCTCTGGAAATGGATACCCGCAAGGCTCAGAGCCGATTACAATGGTCGGCACCCTATTCGCTCTCTCAGACCCTATCTCTGATGGCGTCGATCCATAGTGAGTCGTCTTGATGCTGGCATTTGTTTTGTTGTCGATATTTTGTCTTTTTCTTTCAATCACCATGACCGGCCTGCTCAGGCGCTACGCACAGACCCGCTTGCTTGACCAACCCAATCATCGCAGTTCGCATCAGGTGCCTACCCCGAGAGGCGGTGGCATGGCTATCGTGGCGACCTTTCTGCTGGCAGCCCCGTTATTTGTCACCCTTATCCCACTGCCCTCCGGTATGTCCCAGAGCAGCTTTGCATTGATATGGGCTGCGGCGTTGGGGATTGCCTTGGTTGGTTTTATCGATGACCACATCTCTCTCAAGCCCCGAACCCGCCTGATTGTGCAGAGCATGGCGGCAGCTTTGGTGGTTTCTGCGGTTGATGGTTTGCCAGCGCTGACCTTCTTTGGTTGGCAGCTGGATCTTGCCTGGTTTGGTTACCTGCTGGCCTGGCTGGGGGTGATCTGGTTTATCAACCTGTACAACTTTATGGATGGCATCGATGGCTTGGCAGCAGGTGAAGCCGTTGTCGTCTGTCTGTTCATGGGGTTATTTCACTATCTGGTTGGCGGGGAGTGGTCGTCTGCCAGTTTGAGCCTGCTACTGGGGATTTCGGCGGCGGGCTTCTTGTGCTGGAATTTTCCGCCCGCCAGGATCTTTATGGGGGATGGTGGCAGCGGATTTCTTGGTTTGATGCTGGCTTCCCTGATGCTGCTGGATGCTGTTTCTGCGCCTCAATTCCTGTGGGCATGGCTCGTCATGCTCGGAGTCTTTGTGGTTGATGCGACCTGGACGTTACTAAATCGCTATCGTCTGAAATGTCGTCTGAGCGAGGCGCATCGTACTCATGGCTATCAATATCTGGCGAGACGTTGGCAAAGTCATCGAAACGTGACATTGGCTGTGCTTCTTATAAATAGCCTATGGCTTGCGCCGATCGCTGTCATGATTGTATTGGGCCAGCTCGATGGTGTGATCGGTCTGGTCATTGCCTACTTGCCGTTAGCCTTTCTTGCGTATCACCTGAATGCAGGAGTACCAGAATGAAAAATGAGCTTTTACCCGGAGGGGGCTGGCTACTGACTTGTCTGGGCTCCCTATCACGATCCAGTAAGCGTGTCATCTCTGTCGCCGTTGATATGCTCTTGATCACCATGACCTATTGGGGAGCGTACTGGATCCGGCTTGAACATAACTGGCCCATCGATAGCCCTCATCACTGGGCACTCCTTGGCGCAATTATTGTTGTCAGCATCAGTTTGTTTGTACGGCTGGGGCTCTATCGCGCAGTACTCCGATATGTCAGCTTTAGGGTCTTATGGACAATCTCGCTAGGGGCATTTCTTTCAACCTGTTTCTTTGTTCTCTCTGCGTTTTACTTTGATATCTTTCTGCCCAGAACGGTATCTGTTATCTATCTCTCCTTTTTGGTGTTGCTGGTCGGTGGTGTGCGGCTGTTTTTCCGAGCGCTGCTCAATACCACTCGTCTGGCTCGTACCCAGGTGTTGATCTATGGAGCGGGTTCTTCGGGTCGACAGCTGCAAATGGCCTTGTTGCAAGGTAATGAGTTTTATCCCGTCGCCTTTATTGATGACGATCCCGCCAAACAGGGATGCGTGATCCAGGGCTGTACCGTTTATCACAGTGCTCAATTGCCAGCCCTGATTGACCACCATGGGGTACAGAAGATTTTGCTGGCCATGCCGAGCAGCACTAGAGCGCGTCGTCAGGAGGTGATCAATGCACTTGAGCCCCTCTCTTGCGAAGTGCTTTCCATCCCGGGGATGGCCGATCTTGTCAATGGCTCGGCTCGCATAGATCAGCTCAATGAGGTTTCCATCGACGATCTGTTGGGCAGAGACCCGGTAGAGCCGGTGACAAAATTAATGGAAGCCAATATCACAGGCAAAGCGGTTATGGTGACAGGTGCCGGTGGCTCTATTGGTTCTGAGCTCTGCCGCCAGATTTTGCGGTGTCGGCCATCCACCCTGGTACTGTTCGAACTATCCGAATACGCCCTCTATGTCTTGCACAAAAACCTGCGGGAGCAGTGTCAGCGTGAAGAAATCGAAACGGATCTGGTGCCGTTACTGGGGTCAGTGCAGCGCCAGCATCGTCTCAAGACGGTGATGCAGAGCTTCAGGATCCAGACCGTTTACCATGCGGCGGCTTACAAGCATGTCCCGCTGGTTGAGTTCAACATCATTGAAGGGGTACGCAACAACGTATTTGGAACACTGTATGCTGCACAGGCTGCCATTGAGGCTGGGGTCGAGACATTCGTGCTGATCTCCACCGACAAAGCCGTGCGGCCGACCAATACCATGGGCGCCAGCAAGCGTATGGCCGAGTTGATCTTGCAAGCCTTGACCCGTGAAAAGCATCAAACCCGTTTTTGTATGGTGCGTTTTGGCAATGTGCTTGGATCTTCGGGTTCTGTGGTACCGTTATTCAGACAGCAGATAGATAAAGGAGGGCCCATTACCCTGACTCATCCCGACATCATCCGTTACTTCATGACAATACCTGAGGCTGCCCAGCTGGTGATCCAGGCTGGCGCAATGGGGGAGGGGGGCGACGTATTTGTTCTCGATATGGGGCAACCGGTACGGATCATGGAGCTGGCGAAGCGCATGATACGCCTGAGTGGTCTGACCTTGCGTGATGAGCAGCGGCCCGATGGTGATATTGCCATCGAGGTGACGGGGTTGCGGCCGGGTGAAAAGCTCTACGAAGAGTTACTGATTGGTGATGATGCCAGAGGAACCGAACACCCCAGGATCATGATGGCACAAGAGAGCTGGCTGCCATGGTCTCGGCTGCGACCCTTGCTAGCTTCGCTGGATGAGGCCTGTCACCGTTTTGATCACCAACAAGTACGTGACATTCTTATGTATGCCCCTGCGGCCTTTGAGCCAACAGATGGGATTTGTGATCTTGTGTGGCTAGCGAAGCAGCAGCATACAATAACGGAGAACATCGTGAAGCTACCGGTACACAATGTTCATTTTTTGCTGGCTAGAAATTGAGTTACCTGTTTCTATAATGAGGTAACTTGGATGCGATTAGGCCAGATTATAGCATTTTATCGAGAATATGCCGCAATTATTACTAATGTTAGTATTTTATTATTTGAAAAAATGGTGACCATTGGGTTGGTTTTTTTTTGCGAGGGGGTAATTAGTCATCTGCTCGGTGTGTCGTTATATGGGAAATGGCTATATTCGCTCAATGCCGTCATTTTATTGTCATCAGTTACATTGATTGCCGGCTCGGAAGTTGTTGTTCCGGCATTAGTTCGGCATCCTCATTTGCGTTGGAAGATACTATCTTCAGTATTTATTTTTCGTCTACTTTTCGCTTTGGTTGCTTTGCTTGTCACATTAGTCTACGCAAATTTTATTGTCGCAGATCAAGATGTAAGATTAATGCTGATGCTATTGGCACTGGCGCTCATTTTTAATGAACCATTTTCAGTAATAGCCAACTACTATCAAGCCACCACAAATATAGGTATTGTTGTAGCGATTCGTCTTGCAATTTTATTATTAAGGGTGCTTTTGGTAAGCCTCGCTCTTTTACTTTCATCTTATTTCATCATCTATTCAAGCAGGGCAATAGAAGCATTGTTTTTAGCTATGTCACTGAGTTATGTTATTTATTTTAGAGGTGGCATCTGGGACTGGCATAAAAAAGTGGCAGTGGTAATATTAAGTCGAGGTGGGGCGCTCTGGATACCATTAATGCTGATGCTGACTTATATGAGGATTGATCGCTTTTTCATCGAGCATTACTTAGGGTATGAACAACTAGCCATGTATGGTGTAGCTAGTCAAATGCTAGAGCAGGGCGTACTTGTACTTGGTATAGTTGTGCAGTCTATAGCGCCAATGATGTTATATGGGCGCAGAGTAAAAAAAATACATACGGTCTGTTTAGGGCTGTTATTAGTTGCATGTATCTTGCAATTAATGGGTTGGTTGTGGCTACATAAAATTGTCTATTTTATATTTGGAAAAGATTATGAGTTAGCAGCAGAATTAGCTATTATGATGTTGCCTGCGCTTTCTTTTTTCGCTGTGGATAGCGTTTTGATGCAACGATTATACCGTGACAAAAAATATTTTTTGATAATGTGCAAGTGGTTCTTTCTATTAATTATAAGCATATTCAACTATTGGCTGTTGCTAAAAGTATTTCGTTCCGGTGACATTTACATCGTTTACATAACTAATGCTTTTTTGATGATGGCTGCGACGATGTCGATATACTTCATTCATCAATATAAAGGTTGCGTGTGTAAGGTCGTGCAATGATAACAATAATGACGCCAACTTATAACAGAGCATATGTTTTACCAAGGTTGTATGACAGTTTGTGTCAGCAGACAAGGCAGGACTTTGAATGGCTCGTAATCGATGACGGTAGCACTGATGGTACCGCTGAGCTTATTTTTGATTATAGAGTTAAATCTGACTTTTCAATCAATTATTTTTATAAAGAAAATGGAGGGAAACATCGCGCTATAAATGAAGGTGTGGTTCATGCGACCGGTGATTGGATTATCATTGTGGATAGTGATGACTTATTAACTGGTGATGCTGTTGCCAAGCTATATGATGTTATGAATCATATTGGCTCGGAATTTGTTGGGATGTGTTTTAGAAAAGCAACATTATCTGGTCACATGATTGGTATCTCCGGCACCGGATGGAGCAAGTCAATGGTAATGCAGCCCATAATGGCAGGGCATGTATTAAAAGGTGACTTGGCTTATGTTTTTCGCACTAATGTTATGCGTGAGTGTCCTTTTCCTGAGTTCCCTGGCGAAAAGTTTGTACCAGAGTTATATATATGGAATAAAATTGCCGATATAGGTAAGATAGTTTTTTATGTAGACCAAGTAATATACTTGTGTGAATATCTTCCTGATGGCTACACCTCAAATTTTAAAAAAAATCTAAGAAGTAATCCATGTGGTTTTGGTTTGTTTTATCGAGACCAGGTGATCCGAGATACTCGATTATTCGGCAAGGTCAAAGCATGTGTCAGAAGTCTCCAGTGCATTCTTTACTGTTGGTTGAAGAAATAGCATGAAAATTGCGATGGTAATCACAGGTCTTGGTATGGGGGGCGCTGAACGACAAGTGTGCGATTTGGCAGATCAATTTATTAGATTGGGCCACCATATATTAATTATCTCGATGACCGGTGAAATTAGCAATCGCCCACATTCGACTGCAGCAGACATCGTTTCACTGCAGATGAGGAAAACTCCATTTAGTGTTTTCAAAGCATACTGGCAGGCGATCAGGTTACTTAATCAATATAAACCGGATGTGGTGCATAGTCATATGGTGCATGCAAATATTTTTGCTCGGTTATTACGATTGTTTGTATCATTTCCGAAGCTTATCTGCTCTGCACATAGTGTTAATGAGGGAAGAGGGTGGCGGATATTGGCATACCGGCTTACCGAAAGGTTATGTGATCTTAACACAAACGTAAGCCAAGAAGCAGTCGAGGCTTTTATTAAACAAGGTGCGGTATCTGCCGGGCGAATGAAAGTCATGTATAATGGTATTGATACGGAGCGTTTTTATTTTAACGCCACAGTCAGAAATAAATTACGCTCTCAGCTTGGGATTGATGACAATAACATATTGTTAATTTCAGTAGGCAGACTGACCGCTGCCAAGGACTATACAAATTTGCTTGTTGCATTTGCGATGTTATCTTCGAGATCCAATAATGTTAAGTTGGTCATTATAGGTGAGGGTGAGCAAAAAGAATACTTAACCACAATCGCTAGCGCACAAGGGATTAGCGAGCGAGTTCATTTCTTGGGGCTGCGCTATGATGTTGAAGATTGGATGAGTGCAGCAGATATATTTGTGTTGTCATCAGCTTGGGAGGGGTTTGGTTTAGTTGTGGCTGAGGCTATGGCTAGTGAGCGGGTAGTGGTTGCCACCGATTGTGGTGGAGTGAGGGAAGTGGTTGGCTCTGCTGGATTGCTTGTCCCCTCTAAAAATAGTCAGCAGCTATTTACCGCGATTGAGCAGGCTATGATGCTTTCGCCGCTTGAGAGAGAGGTGATGACTAGGGAGGCTCGGATTCGGGTTATTAGCCATTATTCAATAGAGACTATCTGTCTGCGTTGGTTAAATTTGTACCAGGACTACACATGAGCAAACATCTTTGTATGGTGAGCAATACAGCGTGGTCAATGTGGAATTTTCGCCGCGGATTATTATCTGCACTTATACAACATGGATATCGCATAACCATTGTTGCTCCACCTGATAATACAGTTTTTTTGCTCTGTGATTTGGGGTGTTCATTTATACCGTTGGCACTATCCCCTAAAGGAGTCAACCCAATTGTTGAACTAAAATTAATATTTGATTTCGTAAGAATATATAGAAGAATTAATGCGGATTTAATTATCCATTATACGGTAAAACCAAATATATATGGTTCTTTTGCTGCACACCTTTGTCGCACACCTGCCTTGGCTATAACCACTGGGTTAGGATATGCCTTTATGAATGATGGTTGGGTGCCTAAAGTAGTAAGATTGCTTTATAAATTCGCGTTTAAATATCCTAAGATAGTCATTTTTTTAAATGAAGATGATCGCTTTGAATTTGTATCAAGACAGTTGGTAGATGAAAGAAAGACTCTGTTACTGCCTGGCGAGGGTGTTGATGTGAGTTTTTTTTATCCTTCAGAGAAATTTGCTGAAGATGACTCGGTTAGTTTTTTGCTCATTGCGCGGTTGTTATGGGATAAGGGGATTGGAGAATATGTAGCAGCCGCAAAGCAGATTCACATTAGTCATCCAAACATAAAGTTTAAATTGTTAGGCGATGTTCAGGCTGATAACCCACGAGCGATCGGATATGCACAGTTGCATGAATGGATCAATGAAGGTGTGCTGGAATATCTAGGTACTACACATGATGTTAGGCCTATCATAATGGAAAGCGATTGTATTGTGTTACCTTCTTATCGCGAAGGATTGCCAAGAACTATGATCGAAGCTGCTGCAATGGCAAAGCCAATTATTGTTACCGATGTTCCTGGATGTAGAGATGTACTGCTACATGAGAAAACCGGGTTACTCTGTCAAGCTAGAAATGTGTCATCATTGACTGATGCAATGATGACATTCATACGGATGACTACAGCTCAAAGAACCTTGATGGGTAATGCTGGGAGGCGATTAGTCAGTGCCAGATTTGATGAAAAAAAAATCATTGGCATATATTTTGATTTATTGGCTCAGCATATCGATGGCGTTCCCCCTGTGGTTGATAACTAAAATGAGTTTTTCATGATAAATAATAGCTATTATCCATATGGTGGTCGTTGTTATGACCTTTTACGGTTTAATTATACAATGATGTTCTTTTTTACATCCTTGGTGTCAACATTACTACCTTCATTTTTGTTTTGGGGAGTTGACTTTTGGAGTTTCCTTGATAATGTAAAAATAAACACACTTTTAGGCATCTTTATAACATGTATTACGGCTGGTTTTTTCCTGAGTCGAGTGCTTTGCTATCCTGGAGTTAATGCCTTATCTTATATGATTCCAACAGTAACCGCAGTGTATGGTATATTATTCGGTGTGTTACTGCTATTTCGTCTTGAGTATAGTAGGCCAGTAATTATAAGCTCATATATATTGGCTTTAGTTTCTTGCTGGATTATTTATGACTTAGGGGTACGATCTGGCAAAGTTAAGTATTATATCATCCCGGTTGGCAATTATCAGAAACTGTGTGCCTTGACTGCTGCTGAATGGAATATTCTTCACAAACCTGATTTTTCTCTGTTCTGTGGTAATGCCGTAGTTGCTGACTTTCACTCATCTGATTTAACGAGTGAATGGAAAAAGTTATTAACTGATTTCGTTTTGTTAGGGATACCAATCTATCATAGCAAAACTATATATGCATCATTAACAGGCCGAGTGAGCGTTGAACAATTATATGAGAATGATTTTGGCTCCGCTATTCCATCGTTGTTTTATTTTCATTTAAAAAGACTTGCTGATTTTTTGATTGTTATAATTTCATTTCCGTTTTTTATGCCGGTAATAATTATAACGGCAATTTTAATAAAGCTGGAAAGCCCCGGCCCTGTTTTCTTTAAGCAAAAAAGAGTTGGGTTTGGTAATAAAGACTTTGTAATGTATAAATTTCGTAGTATGCATGACAGTTCATCATTAGACAATGCATGTTTTGCTCAGAAAGCTGACAAACGGATTACCCGTGTTGGTCATTTTATTCGTAAATATAGAATTGATGAGCTCCCGCAATTTTTTAATGTTCTTAAAGGGGATATGAGCTTGATTGGTCCACGACCTGAACAGCGTTTTTTTGTAGAGAAATTTGAGTCTGAGCTACCATTCTATATGTATCGTCATATGGTCCGTCCTGGTATAAGTGGATGGGCTCAGGTTATGCATGGCTACTCAGCTGATACAGATAGTACTCGTATAAAATTAGAGTATGATTTTTATTATATTAGGAATTTTTCGCTTTGGCTTGATCTATTAATAGTAATCAAAACTATTAAAACAATGCTGACAGGGTTTGGGGCTCGTTGAGTATACGGAAAGAATATATGAGCAGCTTGTATTGGATTTTATCTTCATCATACTGGTTACTTGGAGTGCATTTTTTTATGCACAATCCTGGTGGTGCGGGTCTGTATCTGCCCTTTAATGCGTGTGGATGGATCTTTGCGTCTTTGGCAATGGGGCTGGGACTGTGGCAGGTGACGTTACGTCAACGTCTGGTCTTTTCTCCATTACAAGCGGGTTTATGGATAGGAGCTCTCTTGCTACTGCTCCCGATGCTCTATCCCAGCTTTGCACTCAAGGATTATGCCATTCCCCGATTGCTGGGACTTTTTGCTGGTCTGCTGTTTTTGTTTGGTCTCTATCAATGGGGCTTTAATCGGCCGAAGCGTGAGCGCTTGCTCTATCTCATCCTGATTGCGATCGCGATGGAGGCAGTGCTCGGTCTGGTTCAGTTCTATCTGTTGACGCCGGGTAACTGGATTGGCTACGACACTAAAATCAATCGTCCATACGGGATCTTTCAACAGCCAAACGTGATGGCGACGTTTATGGCGACTGGGATTGCCCTTGCCATCTGGCTGGAACTGCGTAGAGAGGGTGGCCGCTTGCTGATGGCTCTGCGCTATGGCGTCATTCTATCTGCATCATTGTTACTGGTGGTTTTACAATCCCGAGTGGGGCAATTAGGTGGCCTGTTAGCCCTGTTCTTATTGATGCCTCAACTTTATCGACAACGCCTGCTATGGCGTATGTTGGGTCTGGTTATCTTGGCTGTGGCCATTGGCCTGTTATCACAATATTGGATGGCTGGAGCCAAGCGTGGGCTGGAGATCTATCAGTCTGGTGGTATGCGCTCTATTTATTGGCCCTATGCTGCCAAACTGATTGCACAGGCTCCCTGGAGTGGTTGGGGATACGGCAGTTTTGAATCTGTTTTTCTCCATCACTATATGGCTGATAAAGCGCTGAATCCGTCCATGGTGCAGATTGAGTACAATCTTGACCACCCCCACAACGAGTTTCTCTATTGGGCTGTTGAGGGCGGTATTGCACCCATGGCCGGCATGGTGATCATGGGGGGCGCATTATTATGGCGTCTGGCAAGTGTGCGTTGGGTAAATGCCATGGGACTGCTTGCTCTGGTTACACCGATCTTGCTTCATACCCAGACGGAATACCCGCTCTACCATGCGATCGTGTTATGGTGGCTGTTGCTGATGCTGATTTATATCATCGATACCGAAATTGAAGAGACCAACCTGGCGAGTCAGGGTTTCTCATCATGGTGGGATATGGAGTGCCGCCCATGGTTGTTACTGCGATTTATGGCGGTTGCTATCCCGCTGCTGGCCGTTCCCTTTATGCTTACAGCCATTCACACCGCATGGGTAGTCACCAAATATGAACGGGGTGGGTATAAAGAGCCGACTTTGCTACTTGATATCGTCAATCCCATGGCTTGGTTGACCCGAGTGGAATTTGATGTGAACTCGGTTCGTCTGATGGTGGGCTTGCAGACAAATAACAAGACCGAACTGGAAGCTTATCTGGAGTGGGGGCAGGCATTCGTACGCCATACACCCCGTGCCAACATATACGCCAATATGGTGATCGCGCTTAATGCATTGGGTCGTACAGAGGAAGCCAATGCGATGCGAGCTGAAGCACTTAAGCTCTATCCAACCGAGCCCCTTTTAACTGGATCCGCTTCACAGGCAGTGATGACCGGTGTTGATCAATCAGGCAAGAATATAACCAAAAATAAATAGTGCTATTTGGCTACATAGAAAGCCAGCCCTTAAAAACGGCTGGTTTTTTTATTGTTTACCTTCTGAACGGCCAGTATCCGAACAGTCTGTTTTCGGACGCATACGTCTGTCAAATGGGCTACGAAAAGCATATTTGAAATGTCATTCGCTGTTCTCAACCAATTGATTAATATGTGATTTTATTGGTGGTGTCGAATGGGTTGATAGTCAGTTTGGATATCCCCTCATCATCGGGGGACGGGACAGGATCTAGACATGTTCATTGCTAAACAGATAGGCGTAGTCTTGTCACATGATGTTGAACGTATGGTAGAAATGTGCGCTCAGGCTTATAAGTCAGGTTACTGAGTTAGTTTTGTTGGATGCTGAACAGGAAATTAATGAGTCTTGAAATACTGATGTTTCTTGAGCGCAAGATGGTAATCACCTCTCTACCCAGATGATCTGCATTCCAGCCAGTTTGTTATTGATAGTGGCAAGCATTCGATCTTGATGGTGAAATTTAAGAAAAAAAGAACGTTAATATAGAAAAACTGTATGTTCTCGCTAATTGTCCATGCTATTCTGAAACAGTTATCCCTGTAACCGACTTTTTTGTGAGGAAATAATGAACGAGTTTCTGAAAGTTCTGCTGAACATTCGCAGTCTGCGTGCGGCTATTCGTGAGCTGCCTTTTGAGCAACTGCTGGAAGCTAAAGAGAAGTTTGACCTGGTTTACCAAGAGCGCGCCGATTCTGTTGAACAGGAGCGTGCTGAACAGGAAGAGCGTCAGCGCAAGCTGAATGAATTCACCGAAATGCTGCAGCAGGCTGGTATTGATCCTCGCGAGCTGTTGGCGACTGCCGCAGCTCCGGCTGCTGCGACTGGCGCTGCCAAGAGCAAGCGTGCTCCGCGTCCGGCTAAATACAAGTACGAAGAAGATGGCCAGGAAAAAACCTGGACCGGTCAAGGCCGTATGCCGAAAGCCATTGCTGCTCAAGTAGCACTGGGTAAAGACCTGAACGATTTCCTGATCTAATTCGTCAGGTTCAGAGATTGAATAATGCCGCCTTTGAGCGGCATTATTTTTGCCGTTTTACTCGTGGTTATCCAATCTGCCCCTTCACCCCATTGTTATCTACATCCTCGCTTGTATCCTTTTTACCATCGTTTCACTTCACTGTTACTTTGCTCAATATCACTCATTGTTTGCGATTAATTTTGTCGTGCAGGATTAACTGCGTGATATCGCTTTTTGTATGCGTCGTGCAGATATGCGCTTCGGATATGTCTCTCATGATTCACGGGGCGCCGCTTGGCAAGAGCCGAGCTCTCTGCTGATGGAATATCCGGTAACCGTTATCTCCGATCAGGGTGCGTGAGGGATAGAGAGAGTCGCAAAGTATGGCCGGGATATTCAGGGTCGCCGATGCATGTAATTGGCTGCGCTGCCATGACTGCCCCTGATAATGGGTAATGAAGTTCGGCTGCAGTGTGGGAGAGGAAATTCTGTATGGTCTATGGCGATGATATTCCCCACTCTACAGGCAGAGTGGGGAATAGCCAGGTGAAGCGCTATCGGGGCGTCACACTATCGCTGCCACCCAGGGCGCGATAGATTTTGGCTGTGGTGGTGAGCTGCTCTTTTTGCTGGGCCAGCAGGCTCTGCTGGGCATCCCACAGTCGGTTCTGCTCATCAAGCCAGGCTTGCACGCCGGTCGCACCCGCCTGGAAGCGAGCCTTGGCCAGTCGTTCGGCCTCCTGGGCATAACTCAGTTGTTCCTGCAGATAATCGAGTCGCTGCTGGCCATAGTGGCGTGCGGCCAGATTGTCTTCCACCTCCACCAGTGCGGTGTAGAGCTGTTTGCGAAACTCGGTTTCAGCAATCTGGTAATCCAGCTCTGAGCTTTCGATGGCGAGCTGGGTGCGGTTGTATTCAAGGAAGGGGAGGGCGAGGCTGGCTCCCAGCGTACCTACCGGATTTTGCAGCACCTGCGCCAATCTATCGGATGCGGTGCTGGCGCTGCCAGTCAGGGTCAGGCTGGGGTAGAAGCTGGTGCGGATCTCGTCCCCCTTTGCCAGCGTCTTGCGCAGCCGCAATTCGGCCGCTTTGACATCGGGGCGGCGAGCCAGCACATCGGCTGGAATACCCACTGCAAGTTCAGGAATGGTCTGCTTTGCAAGGGAAGCGGGTGCATACTCCAGCGACCCGCTGCTGCGGCCCAGCAACAGACGCAGGGCATTGCGAGCTTGCTCCTGCTGCGCCTTGAGGGAGGCCAGCTCAGCCTGTTTTCCGGCCAACTGTTGGCGTGCCTGCGCCAGATCGAGTCGGGTAATGGCGCCTGCCTGGTATTTGGTCTGGGTCAGCTGCTCGGTACGGGTCAGGTTGGCCAGCTGCTGTTCTCCGAGTGCGATGGCAGAGCCGAGATAGCCGAGCTGCCAATACTGCTCCAGGGTATTGCCGATCAGCAGGAGTCGGGTGCTGGCGAGATCTTGCTCGCTTGCCGCCGCCTCCCAGCTTGCCTGATCCCGCACCGAGGCGAGCTTGCCCCACAAATCTACTTCGTAACTGAGGCTCAGCGAGGGACCCAGACTGTTGGTGCCTTTGCCGGTTTTCAGATCCTTGTTGCCGCTGGCGGCGATAGTGCCATTGACCGAAGGCGTGAGGTTGGTATCGGCCTGCTCGGCGCCCAGTCGGGCGCTTTTGAGCTTGAGGGCCGCCACACGCATGTCCGGGTTGGCGGCCAGTACCGCGTCGACCAGTTTGTCGAGCTGGGGATCATGAAATTCCCGCCACCAGGGGCCTGCCTGCGCAGCCAGTTGGGCGCCCTCTGCCTGTTGCCATGTGGGGGCGATCGCCAGCTCGGGTCTTTGATAGGTGCTGTGCTGACTGCAGCCGCTGAGGGCCATGCAGAGAGCCAGCCAGGAGAGTTTGTGCATTGTTATTCCCTCGCCAGTGCGACAACAGGGTCGAGCCGCGCCGCATTGCGTGCCGGCAGGTAACCAAACAGGATCCCGATGAGTGACGAGCAGCCAAAGGCCATCAGGATGGAGAAGAGCGAGAACTGCATCTTGATGGAATCCACCAGCAGTGAAAAGAGTGCACCAATGCCTAGCGAGAGGCCGACGCCGAAGATCCCCCCCAGTAGGCTGACCATTACAGCTTCAATCAGAAATTGCTGCAGGATATCCGACTGGCGGGCGCCCACGGCCATACGAATGCCGATCTCGCGGGTGCGCTCCACCACCGACACCAGCATGATGTTCATCACGCCCACCCCGCCGACGATCAGCGAGATCACCGCGATGGCCGAGACCATCAGGGTCATGGTGGCCGTGGTTTTCTCTACCGATTTGATGATGCTGTCGCTGCTGAAGGTGAAGAAATCCTTCACCCCGTGACGCTTGGTGATCAACTCGATCACCGCCTGCTCGGCCAGTGCCGGTTGTACCCCGTCTTTGACCCGGATGGTGATTTGGCTGAAGTGGTGCTGCGAGATGAGGCGACTCATCACCGCGCTGTAGGGCAGCCAGATATTGACCGACTGGCTGGTGGGGCCGAAGCCGGTCTCCTGCGAAACCACACCGACAATCCGCACCGGCAAGGTACCGACCAATACCACCTTGCCGACCGGCTCCTCCTTGCCAAGCAGGCTGGTGATGCTCTTCTTGTCCACCACGGCAACGGCGGCACGCTGCTGGATATCCTGCCACTCCAGTAAGCGACCACTGACCAGCGTCATCCCCTTCACCTTGAAATAGTCGTTACCGACCCCGGTCACATTGCCGCTGTTGGTCTTGTTGCGGTAGCGCAACTGCCCTGAGCTGCCGATCTCGGGGCTGGCGCCCGCAAGATAGGGCTGCCCCAGCAGGGCATCGAGATCCCCCTTGTTGAGGGTCTGGATGCTGGCCATCTTCTCATCGCCCCATCCCTTGCCCGGGAAGATTTCGATGGTGTTGGTGCCCATCGCATTGATCTGGTCGATCACCTTGGCGCGCGCGCCCTGACCAAGAGCGACCACGCTCACCACGGCGGCGATGCCGATGATGATGCCGAGCATGGTGAGGAAGGTGCGCATCCGGTGGGCGAGCATGGCATGCATCGCCATCCGTCCCGCTTCCCGATAGCGATCCCAGTCGTGACCCATGGCGCCTTTAGTGGGAGCTATTTTTTGAGCGGCTACAGCGGTGGCTGGGGCCAACATGGCCGTTTGGCAGGGGCCGCTATCTTGTTCAATCCGACCATCCTTGAGAGTGATGATCCGGTCGGCATGGCTGGCCACGTTCATATCGTGGGTGACCAGAATGATGGTGTGGCCCTGAGCGTGCAGCTCCTTGAGGATCGCCATCACCTCCTTGCCGCTCTGGCTATCCAGTGCGCCGGTCGGTTCATCGGCGAGGATCACTTCGCCGCCATTGGCCAGCGCCCGGGCGATACTGACCCGCTGCTGCTGACCGCCGGAGAGCTGACCCGGGGTGTGGTGGCTGCGATCGGCCAGCCCCAGTCTGCCCAGCAGCTGACGCGCGCGCGCCTGGCGATCCGGGCGGCTGGTGCCAGCATAGACAGCTGGGATCTCCACGTTGGCGGCGGCATCGAGATGGGGCAGCAGGTGGTAGCGCTGAAAGATAAAGCCGAAGTGGTGGCAGCGCAGCTGGGCCAGCGCCAACGCATCCATAGTGGCAGTGTCCTGACCGCGAAACAGATACTGGCCGCTACTTGGGCTATCGAGACAACCCAACAGGTTCATCAGGGTCGACTTGCCGGAGCCGGACGCGCCGACAATGGCGATCATCTCTCCTGCCGAGATGGTGAGGTCAAGAGGGTGGAGCACGGTGACTTCGCTGTCGCCGCTCTGGTAGCGTCGCTCGACCCCTTTCAGCTGGATCAACGGCAGCTGGTTCAGGGGCTCACTCATAGCATCACCGCCATCTCATCATTGTCGGCGGGGGCACCGTGATTGAGCTGCACCTCCTCCTTCTCACTCAGCCCGCTGATCACCTCAATGCGGATCTCATCCTTCATACCGGTCTTGATATGGCGGGTTTCGGTCGTCTCATCGTCCTTGATCACGGTGACTTCATACTCGTTGTCACCCAGCGACTTGCCGAGGGCGGTTTGCGGCACAGTGAGCACCTGCTTGCGCTCGCCGAGCACAATGGTCACCTGGGTGGTCATTGCGACCCGCAGGGTATGGTCGGGATTGGGTACATCGAACAGGGCGTAGTAGTAGACAGCCGCATTGCTGGTGGTGGTACCTGTGGTGGCCTGATCGTTGATGTTGGTAGGCGCTAACTCCACGGCGCGAAGCGTACCCTGATAGCGGGTATCCGGATCGCCGATCAGGGTGAAGTAGACCGGCATGCCGGCTTTGACCTTGGTGACATCGGCTTCGGAGATCTGCGCCTTGACCGTCATGGTCTCGAGGTTGGCCAGCTTGAGCACGGTCGGAACCGTCTGGCTGGCCGCCAGGGTCTGGCCCTGACGGGTCACAATGCTGATGACGGTGCCATCCATCGGTGCCAGGATCTTGGTGTAGCCCAGCTCGGTCTTGGCCCGATCAACCTTGATCAGGGCGTTGTCGATATTGGCCTGACTGTTCTGCAGTTCGGCGCGGGTGACCGCCAGCAGTGCCTCGGCACTCTCCAGATCGGCCCGTGAGCTCGCCTCCTGCTTGAACATCTGCTGCTGGCGCCGCCAGGCGAGCTCGTTCTGTTTGAGTTGCGCCTGCTTGATCTTGAGCTGGGCGCGGTTGCTGGCAAGCTCCGCCTCGGCCGTCTTGAGGTTGTTCTGGGCAATCAGGGGATCGATCTCGGCCAGCAGGTCTCCCTGTTTGACCTGATCACCGGCCTCGACGGCTAGCTTGGTAACCTGACCGGAGACTTGTGCCCCCACATCCACCTGCTCCACGGCCTGCAGCACGCCACTGGCCAGTACGGTCTGGGCAATATCCTCGCGGGTCACCTGAGCGGTCAGCATCGCCTTGGGTGGTTGACTGGGCCAGAGTAGCCAGCCGAGGAGCGCCACGGCGATCAGCATGGTGATGGCCAGGGTTCTCTGCTTGGGGGTTATGTTCATCGATCACCTGAATGGAAACGGAAAAGGTTGTGCGCGGCGATTATCCTGCAGCAAAGCCCTGATAAATAACAACCGCAAATATGTAAGCAAAGTTATGGCGTTAACTGTCAATAATCCGTGAAAGGAGTAAGCGAGAGACCGCAGTGATGAGCAAGATGGTCAGCAAGAGGATAGGGGTGCCGCTGGCGGTGGCTATGAAAAAGCCCTGCGCAGAGGCAGGGCTTTGGAATAGGTGATGGCGAGGGAGGATCAGGCCTTGGCCAGCAGATCCATCACCCAGGGCAGACCCTGCTTCTTGCGGCTGACAAAGCCTGGGTGGTAGCTGGACTCTGCCGGTACTTTCGGGTGTGCAGTAAAGTAGATGCGGCTGGCTGCGGCCGTCAGGTCAGTCACCATCAGCACGAAGAAGTCGAGCCCTTCGCTCGCCACGCGCTGGGCCATCTCCTGCTGCAGGGTTTCGATCTGGTCGGCAAGCTGTTGTTCGCTGCCCACTTCAATCTGGCTAATGATGAAGTTCAGACCTTCGGCTTGGAATGCCTTCTCATCCTGCTGCAACAGTTGAGCCGGAGTCAGGCCGCTCAGGTCGGTTTTCGCCATCAGCAGCTGTTGGCCGAACTCGGCCAGCGATACTTCGGCCAGCGGTGCAAGACGCTCGCAGGCGATCTTGTCCTGCTCGGTGGTGGTGGGCGAGGTGAGACAGAGGGTGTCGCTCATGATGGCACCCAGCATCAGGCGAGCCTGGCTGCGGGTTACAGTGCCTTGCTGGCTCAGCAGATCGAAGGCGATGGTGCAGGTGCAGCCGACAGCCCGGATCCAGGCATCCAGCGGAGACTGGGTGACCAGAGTGCCGAGACGGTGGTGATCCACTAGGCCCAGTACATTGGCTTGTGCCAGTGTGGCAGGGCCCTGTTCCAGATCACTGAAATCCACCAGCCAGACATCTTCACCGGTCAGATCTTTGGTCAGCAACTCGGGTTCGCTGACGCCAGCCTGCTCCAGAATAAAACGGGTTTCAGTGCGCAGGTCACCCAGACGCCATGGGGTGGCCTGACGGCCCTGGCCATTGAGCCAGTCGGTGATAACCAGCGCACTGCAGATACTGTCGCTATCAGGATTCTTGTGACCAAAAACGTGGATCATAGACAAAGCCTCACAATTGGATACCCATAAAGGGGGGCAACACTATGCGAAATCCGCCACATGAAGGCAACCGGATCCACGCCCATGTTGCTGCCAGCTTCGCCTAACTCGCCATTTTATTGATCTGGGTCGGTAATCCTGACGCGAGTTCGGTGCTCACAGCTGGCTATTGGCTATTGCTGACTGTGGAGGCTATGGCGCTCGCCTGTGCCTGCGAAGTCAGCATGTTCGGTCAGCCCTGTCAGTCGTCATCGCTGCAAATCGGCGTTTTGGCCTGATTCAACGGCGCAGCAGCTCGCGGGCATTGGCCAATGTGTTGTCGGTGATCTGGTCGCCACCGAGCAGGCGTGCCAGCTCATTGAGGCGGGCATTCTGGTCGAGTGCATCCATCCGGGTTTCGGTGGTTTTGCCATCGGTATGCTTGCTCACCACCATATGCTGGTGGCCGTTGCCTGCCACCTGAGGCAAATGAGTGACCACCATCACCTGAGTGGACTCGCCGAGCTGGCGCAGCAGGCGCCCCACCACGGCGGCAGTCGGGCCGCTGATCCCCACATCCACTTCGTCGAAAATCAGGGTCGGGGTGGAGACCTTGCGAGCGCTGATCACCACGATGGCGAGGCTGATACGTGACAGTTCACCGCCCGAAGCTACCTTGCCAAGCGGCTGGATGGGCTGACCTGGGTTGGTGGTGACCATAAATTCCACCCGATCTATACCCAGCGGAGAGAGGCTGCTCTGGGCATCGGGGCGCACCTCGATGGCAAAGCGGCCATCGGGCATCGCCAGTTCGTGCATGCTGCTGGTTACCTTGGCGCCCAACTCCTGGGCGTAACGCTGACGGCTCTGGCTCAGGGCCTCGGCGGCTTGGACAAAAGCCTGACGGGCCTCGGCCAGCTCATCTTCCATCCCCTCTAACCGCTCCTCATCGGAGTTGAGGCGAGCAAGATCAGAGGCCAGCTCCTGATGGTGCAGGGCCAGATCCGCCGGTTTGACGTGGTGCTTGCGGGCCAGATTGATCGCCTTGGAGAGGCGGGCTTCCAGCTCGTTGAAACGCTCGGGGTCCAGCTCCAGCCGATCGAGATAGCTGCGCAGTTCGCTGTGGCTCTCCTGCACCCCGATCAGCGCTTCGTTCAGCATCTCCAGTACCGGATTGAGGCGGCTGTCCATGCTGACCAGCACCTCGGCTCGATCGACGGCTGATTGCAGCAGGCCAGCGATAGTGGTCTCTTCGTTGTCATAGAGCAGATCGAGGCAAGCCCCGCACTCCTGCATCAGCTCTGTGCCGTTGGCCAGACGCTGGTGCTCCTCCTCTATCTCTTCAAACTCCCCCGGCTGCAGGGCAAATTCGTCCAGCTCCTGCACCTGATACTCGATCAGTTGGCGACGGGCCTCCCGCTGTTGCTGCTCGGCCTTGAGCCGGTTCAGCTCGTTTTGCAGTTGGCGCCACTGCTGATAGTGCTGGCGTACCTCGTCGAGCAGCAGATGGTGACCGGCATAACCGTCGAGCAGGGCGAGCTGGTAGTCGGGTTTGAGCAGCATCTGGTGGGCATGCTGACCGTGTACGTTGACCAGCAGCTGACCCAGATTCTTGAGCTGGGTGAGGGGGACAGGCACGCCGTTGATATAGCTGCGTGAGCGCCCCTCGGCGGAGATGACTCGCCGCACGATACATTCACCTTCGTTTTCCAGCTCGTTGGTAGCGAGCCAGGCGCGGGCGGCCGGATTGTTGTCCAGCAGGAAACGGGCGCTGACCTCGCTTTTGTCGCTATCGGGTCGCACCATGCCGGCTTCGGCCCGCTCTCCGAGGCAGAGACCGAGAGCATCGATGGCGATGGATTTACCGGCGCCGGTCTCACCTGTGATGCAGGTCATGCCCGGTTGCAGATCGAGTTCGAGAAACTTGACGATGGCGAAGTTGTTGACGGTCAGCTGGGTCAGCATGGTCTCATCCTGTATAGGTCAACATTACTGTGTATGCATCCAGTATATACTGGTCTTATATACAGTAAAGAGGGCGCCGTCATTTTTAGTACAGGAAAGGTGCGCCAGTGCGGTATGGCTATGAAAATGCGGTACTGATATGAGAGTGCAGGGGACGTTGCTACGACAGACATGAGAAAGGCGCCAATTCAGGCGCCCTCTCTGGCAATGCCGTTGTCGGTCAGCGCCGATTAAAACAGCTTGCTGCCCCAGCCGAGCTTGTTGCGCAGCACGTGGAAGTAGCTGTAGTCGAGCGGGTGAACCAGATGAAGCTGATGGTGGCTCTTCTTGATCAGGATCTCGTCCCCCGGGTGGACCGCCAGGGTCACCTGACCGTCACAGCTGACCTGCATGGCATCGTCCTGATTATCCGGCGAGACCAGCAGCCGTACTTCGCTGTCGGCATCGAGCACGATGGGGCGACTGCTCAGGGTATGCGGGAACATGGGCACCAGCGTGATGGCGTTGAGCTTGGGGGTGAGGATGGCGCCACCTGCTGACAGGGAGTAGGCGGTCGAGCCGGTCGGGGTGGCCACTATGATGCCGTCCGAGCGCTGGCTATACATAAAGCTGCCATCGATATAGACCTCGAACTCGATCATGTGGGCGATCTTGCCCGGGTGCAGCACCGCCTCGTTGACCGCCAGATTGCTCGACTTGCGCTCGCCGTGGCGATAGACCGAGGCCTCCAGCAGGAAGCGGTGTTCGCTCTTGTAGTGGCCGGAGAGCACCTGCTCCAGCGGCAGCAGGTAATCTTGTGGCGAGAGATCGGTCAGAAAGCCGAGGTTGCCCCGGTTCACCCCGATCACCGCCACATCGAAGCGCGACAGCACCCGCGCCGCCCCCAGCATGTTGCCGTCACCGCCGACCACGATGGCGAGATCGGCCTGCTGGCCCAGTTGCACCAGATCCATCACGTTTTCATCGAGGATGCTCAGGGTCTGGGCGACCCGGCTCTCCACCAGTACCCGAAAGCCGCGGGCGGTCAGGTATTGATGCAGGCCGGTCAGCGTCTGGTTGGCCCCCTCATGGTGGGGTTTGCCAATCAGGGCGATGGTTTTGAACGGAGAATCCATAGTCAGTCAGATCTGGGATGGGTATTGCGGGCCAGTATACAGTGCTTTGCTCCGCTTGTGACGCTCTCCCGTGTGACGGGGCTGGCTATCCCCTTGAGGCTAATGGTTAAACGGTGAGCGGCAACCCGGATAAACCGCCGGTTGCGGCTATTCAGCAACCCAGATTGCCCTTTACCCCTTGAAAGCCGGGGATGCATCCCCATAATAGCGCCAACATAGTCGGTCTGTTGTCGTCCGGTCGCTCAACCAGACGTCAGGGCCCTCATAAGTAACCCCGGAATTGGAGATGTCATGAACCACGAAGAGCAAAAGGTTGAAGCGATGGAGCAAGTGGAAGCCCAGCCAGTCGAGCCGACCGATGTAGACAGTGAAGTGACAGCCGAGCAGGCCCGCATTGCCGAACTGGAAGCGCAGCTGGAAACCGCCATCCAAAAAGCGGCGGAAGAGCGTGAACGCGCCCTGCGTACCGCCGCCGAGATGGAGAACCTGCGCCGTCGTACCGAGCTGGATGTGGAGAAGGCGCACAAATTCGCTCTGGAGAAGTTCGCCAATGAACTGCTGCCGGTGCTGGACAACCTTGAGCGTGCCATCGAACTGGCCGACAAGGAGAACGAAGCCCTCAAGCCGATGATCGAAGGTGTCGAGCTGACCCTCAAATCCATGCAGAGCGGTGTGGCCAAGTTCGGTCTGGTTGCGCTCGACCCGATCAACCAGCCGTTTGACCCCAACGCCCATCAGGCGATGAGCATGGTACCGAGTGCTGATGTGGCCCCGAACACCGTCATTGCAGTGATGCAGAAGGGCTATGACCTCAACGGTCGGGTGATCCGTCCTGCCATGGTGATGATCGCCAAAGCGGTCGACTGATTGGCTGTGGGTGTCCGAGCCCGCCCTGTGGCGGGCTTTTTGTTTCGCAGTGCAGCACCTGTTCATCTTGCCCGGTTTCACGGCTCAACGTGACCGCGCAACCATGATAAAGGGTGTGGTTTTTTAGGGTTGGGGCTTGAAGCTGCGTCTGGCGACCCCATATAGGTAGCAAGGCCGCGGCGGCACAAAAAATTTGATGCCGGGAGCTTGAAAGCCAGATTGGCAGCCCCCACCTAGCCGTTAACGCATTAAGGCGAGTTCCTCGCCAGTTTATTCAAAGTATTTGGAGATTCGTCAAATGGGTAAAATCATCGGTATTGACCTGGGTACTACCAACTCCTGCGTCGCTATTCTGGATGGCGACACTGCTCGCGTGATCGAGAACGCAGAAGGCGATCGTACTACTCCGTCCATCATTGCCTATGCCGATGATGGCGAGATCCTGGTTGGTCAGCCGGCCAAGCGTCAGGCCATCACCAACCCGAAAAACACCCTGTTCGCCATCAAGCGTCTGATCGGTCGTCGTTTTGAAGATGAAGAAGTGCAGCGTGACCTGAAAATCATGCCGTACGCCATCGCCAAAGCTGACAATGGTGACGCCTGGGTTGAAGTGAAGGGCAAGAAAATGGCACCGCCGCAGATCTCTGCCGAAGTGCTGAAGAAGATGAAGAAGACCGCTGAAGACTACCTGGGCGAGCCGGTAACCGAAGCCGTTATCACTGTTCCGGCCTACTTCAACGACGCCCAGCGTCAGGCTACCAAGGATGCCGGTCGCATCGCCGGTCTGGATGTAAAACGCATCATCAACGAACCGACTGCTGCTGCATTCGCTTACGGCGTGAACAAGGTCAAGGGCGAGCGCAAGGTTGCCGTATATGACCTGGGTGGCGGTACTTTCGATATCTCCATCATCGAGATCGACGAAGTGGAAGGCGAAACCACCTTCGAAGTACTGGCGACCAACGGTAACACCCACCTGGGTGGTGAAGACTTCGACAACCGCGTCATCAACTATCTGGTAGACGAGTTCAAGCGTGAGCAGGGCATCGACCTGCGCAACGACCAGCTGGCTCTGCAGCGTCTGAAAGATGCCGCCGAAAAAGCCAAGATCGAGCTCTCTTCTGCCCAGCAGACCGACGTCAACCTGCCGTACATCACTGCAGATGCCACCGGTCCGAAGCACATGAACATCAAGGTGACCCGCGCCAAGCTGGAATCCCTGGTGGAAGACATGGTGAAGGACTCTCTGGAGCCGGTTCGTGTCGCCCTGAAAGACTCCGGTCTGGCAGTTGGCGAGATCGACGACGTGATCCTGGTTGGTGGTCAGACCCGTATGCCGCTGGTTCAGAAGACCGTTGCCGAGTTCTTTGGCAAAGAGCCGCGTAAAGACGTCAACCCGGACGAAGCCGTAGCCATGGGTGCTGCCATCCAGGGTGCCGTACTGTCCGGTGACAAGACCGACGTACTGCTGCTGGACGTTACCCCGCTCTCCCTGGGTATCGAAACCATGGGCAGTGTGATGACTGCGCTGATCGAGAAGAACACCACTATCCCGACCAAGAAGTCCCAGGTGTTCTCCACTGCCGAAGACAACCAGTCTGCCGTGACCATTCACGTGCTGCAGGGTGAGCGCAAGCGCGCCAGCGACAACAAGTCTCTGGGCCAGTTCAACCTGGAAGGCATCCGTCCGGCACCGCGCGGTCTGCCGCAGATCGAAGTGACCTTCGACATCGATGCCAACGGTATCCTGCACGTCTCTGCGAAAGACAAAGAGACCAACAAAGAGCAGAAGATCACCATCCAGGCCTCCTCTGGTCTGTCTGATGACGAGATCGAGCGCATGGTACGCGAAGCCGAAGCCAACGCGGCCGAGGACAAGAAGTTTGAAGAGCTGGTACAGGCTCGCAACCAGGCTGATGGTCTGGTCCACTCCGTACGCAAGCAGATCACCGAAGCCGGTGAAGCCCTGCCTGCCGACGACAAGACCAAGATCGAAGCCGCTCTGAGCGAGCTGGAAGCGGCCATCAAGGGTGACGACAAGACTGCTATCGAAGCCAAACAGCAGGCTCTGCTGGAAGCGTCCCAGAAGCTGATGGAAATTGCCCAGCAGCAGGCTCAGGCCCAGGGTGCAGCCGGTGCTGATGCCGGTCAGACCTCCTCTTCTGCCAAGGCTGACGACGACGTAGTAGACGCCGAGTTCGAAGAAGTGAAAGACGACAAGAAGTAAGCCCTACCCAGATGGGCGAAGTCCGCTTCGCCCATCGGCTTGGTCAATGAATTCACGGGCGTTGGGTAACCAACGCCCGTCTGCGTAACCACAGGATGAGTATGTCGAAGCGCGATTTCTACGAAGTACTGGGTGTGGCGAAAGATGCCGACGATCGCGAGATCAAGAAGGCGTACAAGCGCCTGGCCATGAAGTATCACCCGGATCGTAATCAGGGTGATGCCGCATCCGAAGAGAAGTTCAAAGAGGTCAAGGAAGCCTACGAGGTCCTGACCGATGCCAATCTGCGTGCCCGTTACGACCAGTACGGCCATGCCGGTGTCGACCCGAGCCAGGGTGGCGGTGGCCACGGTGGCTTTGGCGGCGGTGCCGACTTCGCTGACATGTTTGGTGACGTATTCGGTGACATCTTCGGCGGTGGCCGTGGTGGTGCCCGTCGTGGCCCGGCCCGTGGCTCCGACCTGCGTTACACCATGGAGCTGACGCTGGAAGAGGCGGTACGCGGGGTCTCCAAGGAGATCAAGGTGCCGACTCTGGTTCACTGCGAAGTCTGTAACGGCTCCGGTGCCCACACCGGCAGCAGTGCCCAGACCTGCCCGACCTGCCACGGCTCCGGCCAGGTGCAGATGCGTCAGGGCTTCTTTGCGGTGCAGCAGGCGTGTCCGCACTGTCACGGCCGCGGCAAGATCATCAAGGATCCGTGCCGCAAGTGTCACGGTGAAGGTCGCTACCAGCGCACCAAGACCCTGTCGGTGAAAATTCCGGCGGGCGTCGATACCGGCGATCGCATCCGTCTCTCCGGCGAAGGGGAAGCGGGGGAAGCAGGAGCACCGGCAGGTGATCTCTACGTACAGGTGCACGTCAAAGAGCACGAGATCTTCGTGCGTGACGGCAACAACCTCTACTGCGAAGTGCCCATCAGCTTTACCGCTGCTGCCCTCGGTGGCGAGATTGAAGTGCCGACCCTGGATGGCCGCGTCAAGCTCAAGGTCACCCCGGAGACCCAGACCGGCAAGATGTTCCGCATGCGCGGCAAGGGCGTGAAGTCCGTGCGCTCCGGTCAGGTAGGGGATCTGATGTGCAAGGTGGTGATCGAGACGCCGGTCAACCTCACCGAGCAGCAGAAAGAGCTGTTGCGCC
The DNA here is from genome assembly GCF_040907945.1 of Aeromonas sp. s11. NCBI lineage: Bacteria > Pseudomonadati > Pseudomonadota > Gammaproteobacteria > Aeromonadales > Aeromonadaceae > Aeromonas > Aeromonas sp. s11. The sequence continues at coordinate 180,409 of NZ_JBFOCU010000024.1, forward strand.
AGCTGGACGAATCCTTCAGCGGTGCTGCTGCCAAGACCCACAAGCCGAAATCGGAAGGCTTCTTCGAAGGGGTGAAACGCTTCTTCGACGATCTGACCAGCTGATTTCAGCGACCCGAATAAACAGAGCCGGCCTTGTGCCGGCTCTTTTTTTGCCCGCCATTTCGCCAGGATCCGCCCTATTGAGTGGATCCTGATGAGGGATCCTCCTCACAACTTCCGCCAATTCCTGCTGTACAAATGTTATCCTGCTCACACTGTTGCTGAAACGGTTTAGTTGTCATGTTGAGTTAGCTAAATTGGTTTAGCTATGCTCTGGCTGTCGATAACAACAGCGCCCGTCCGGGCCACAGATGACAGGTGAGGAAGATGATGATGTTCAAGAGCAAGTTGGCGCTGGCGGTAGCGCTGGGATTGGGGATGAGCAGCCCGCTGTGGGCGGCGGATGGCGGTATCGAGGCCCGTCTGGCGGCGCTGGAGGCGCGGGTACAGGCGGCTGAAGCGAGAGCCGAGGCGGCAGAGAGTCGTGCCAGTCAGGCGGAAGTGAAGGCGAGCGCCGCCAGCGAGCAGGCGCAGGTGGCCGACAACCGCAGCCAGAAGGTGGATGAGAAGACTGCTGGTGCCCAGGGCTTCGAGTTTCACGGCTACGCCCGCTCGGGCCTGTTGGTAAACAGCAATGGCAACGGCGGGCGCGGCGGCCCCTACATCACGCCAGCCGGTTCGGTGGGCGGGGCCGTCGGTCGCCTTGGCAACGAGGATGACACCTACATGGAGGCCAATCTGCTGAAAACCCAGACCTTTGAGGATGGCAGCTGGGCCCGCTACAAGCTGATGCTGGCGGACGGGGTGGAGACCAGCAACGACTGGACCGCCAGCGATTCGAGCCTCAATACCCGTCAGGTGTTTGCCGAGATCGGCAATCTGGCGAGCTTCGACGGTCCCTTCAAGAATGCGGTGCTGTGGGCGGGCAAGCGCTTTGACCGCGACAACTTCGACATCCACTGGCTTGACTCCGACGTGGTGTTCCTGGCCGGTACCGGCGGTGGCGTCTACGACGTGCAGCTGGCCGACAGCTGGAAGGCCAACTTCTCCCTCTATGGCCGCGATTACGGCGACATCAGCGCCAGCGGTCTCTCCGATATCGAGAGCTACATCCTCACCATGAACAACCGCGTCGGTAACTGGCAGTGGATGGTGAACGGTCTCTCGGCCAAGGACAATGACGCCCGCATCAATGACAAGGGGGCGGGCAGCGAGGCGGCGGACAAGGGTGCTCATACCCTGCTGGCCTACCACGGCGAGAGCTTCTTTGGCATCAACCCCGGTTTTGCCAAGGCGGCGGTGTTGTATGGTCATGGGCTGGGGGCCGAGGTCAAGGGGCTGGGCTCTGACAGCGAGCTGTTGCCGGATGCCGATGCGGTGAGGGTCGCCGTGTTTGGCGCTACCGATCTCAACTCGCGCTGGCGTTTTGCCCCGGCTCTACTGGCCGAGCAGAGTCAGGATCGCTACGTGAAAGGGGACGAATACCGCTGGCTCACCGTCAATACCCGGGTGGCGCAGGTGCTGAGCCAGAACGTCGAGCTGGTCTACGAGGCGGCCTGGCAGTACATGGATCTCGATCCCAAGGGCTACAAGGGACGCCAGGCGGTGAACGGCAATTTCACCAAGCTCACCTTCGCCCCCACCTTCAAGGCGCAGACCGCCGGTTTCTTAGAGCGGCCCGAACTGCGGGTGTTCGCCAGCTGGATGGACTGGTCCACCGAGCTCGACAACTACGCCAGTGACGATGCCATGGGCCAGAGCAACTTCACCGCCGGTGGCGAGTGGAACTTTGGCGTGCAGATGGAAACCTGGTTCTAGTTCGTTATCCCGATCACAAAAATGGCAGCCGGTACCGAGATCTGTTGGTTGGCTAAAACGGTTTAGCTGATAATGCCAACCAACAGAACAGAGTTCGGGTTTGACCGAGGATCCGATGCAGCAGTGGAGTAGCAAGGTGACGAATCGAGTGTGGGTAATGGGGGATGCGGTGGTGGACTTGATCCCGGAAGGGGCGTTGCACTACCTCAAGTGTCCGGGGGGCGCACCCGCCAATGTGGCTGTTGGCGTGGCACGGCTGGGTGGCGATGCGGCCTTTATCGGCCGGGTTGGTGCCGATCCGTTCGGCCGCTTTATGGCCGAGACCCTGAGCGGTGAGGGGGTGGATATCGGTACGCTGCGGCTCGATCCAGACCATCGCACCTCTACCGTGCTGGTGGCACTGGATGATGAGGGGGAGCGCAGCTTCACCTTTATGGTGCGCCCCAGTGCAGACCAGTTCCTCACCCCGGATGAGTTGCCCCGCTTCGATGCCGGTCAGTGGCTGCTCACCTGCTCCATCGCGCTCGCCAACGAGCCGGTACGCACCAGCTGCCTGCAGGCCATGGCGGCTATCAAGGCGGCAGGAGGGCGGGTCTGTTTCGACCCCAACCTGCGCCCCGAGGTGTGGGGCAACCCCGCCGAGATGCTGCCGCTGGTGCGTCAGGCAATTGCACAGGCGGATGTGGTCAAGCTATCCATCGAGGAGCTGCAACTGCTGAGTGGCGAGGATGAACTGGTCGCTGGGCTTGCAACTCTCTCTGGCCCGGCGCTGGTGCTGGTGACCCGGGGCGCGGCCGGGGTGGTGGCCCGTTTGGGTGGCGAGTTGCTGGAGTGGGTGGGGCAGAAAGTGACGCCCATCGACACCACGGGGGCGGGGGATGCCTTCGTCGCCGGGCTGCTGGCGGCGCTGGCCGGGCGCTCGTCGCTGCCGACGCTGGCCGAGTTGCCCGCCATTCTGGCTCAGGCTCACGGCTGCGGGGCGCTCGCCACCACCGCCAAGGGGGCGATGACGGCGCTGCCGACCCGCTCCGAACTGGATGTTTTTTTGCGATCAAGCGCAGATGGCTGTTGAGCTGCGGCTAGAAGCCCGGTTCGACAGCCCCTACTCTCATGTGACTAGGGCCCGCCAGCGTGGCGGGTCATAAGAGGAAGAATATGAATATCAGTGCGATAGCCAAGGATCTGGTGCCCCTGCTCGGGGGCAAGGAGAATATCGTCAGCGCTGCCCACTGCGCCACCCGGCTGCGGTTGGTGCTGGCCGATGACAGCAAGGTAAACAAGGCCGCCATCGACAAGCTGGAGGGGGTCAAGGGGTGCTTTAGCAACGCGGGCCAGATCCAGGTCATTTTCGGCACCGGCCTGGTCAACAAGGTCTATGCGGAGTTCGTCACCCTGACCGGGACCGGCACCGCCAGCAAGGCGGAGCTGACCGACATGGCGGCGGCCAAGCTCAACGTGGCCCAGCGGCTGGCGCGAACCCTCTCCAACATCTTCGTGCCGATCATTCCGGCCATCGTCGCCTCGGGCTTGCTGATGGGGCTGCTCGGCATGGTGCGCACCTACGGTTGGGTCAATGCCGACAGCGCCCTGTTTGTGATGCTCGACATGTTCAGCTCGGCGGCCTTTATCATACTGCCGATCCTCATCGGCTTTACGGCGGCGCGGGAGTTTGGCGGCAATCCGTACCTCGGGGCTACCCTTGGCGGCATCCTCACCCACCCGGCGCTGACCAACGCCTGGGGCGTGGCCGGTGGCTTCAAGACTATGGACTTCTTCGGGCTGGATGTGGCGATGATCGGCTATCAGGGCACCGTCTTCCCGGTGCTCTTGGCGGTCTGGTTTATGTCCCATCTGGAGAAACAGCTGCGCAAGCGCATTCCGGATGCGCTGGATCTGATCCTCACCCCGTTTCTCACCGTCATCATCACCGGCTTCGTGGCGCTGCTCTTTATCGGCCCGGCTGGGCGGGTGCTGGGGGATGGCATCTCGTTCGGTCTGAGCGCTCTCTATGAACAGGCGGGCTGGCTGGCGGGGCTGGTATTTGGCGGCACTTACTCGCTTATCGTCATCACCGGCATCCACCACAGCTTCCATGCCATCGAGGCGGGGCTGCTGGCCAATCCGCAAATTGGCGTCAACTTCCTGCTGCCCATCTGGGCCATGGCCAACGTGGCACAGGGTGGGGCTTGCCTCGCGGTCTACTTCAAGACTCGCGACGTGAAGATCAAGGCCATTACCGTGCCGGCTGCCATGTCCTGCCTGCTGGGTATCACGGAAGCGGCCATCTTTGGCGTCAACCTGCGCTACATCAAACCCTTCCTCGCCGGTCTGTTTGGCGGGGCCTGCGGCGGCGTCTACGTGGTGGCGGCCAAGGTGGGGATGACGGCGGTGGGGCTGACCGGTATTCCCGGCATGGCCATCGTCCAGCCCATGAGCCTTATTCATTACATCATCGGGCTAGTGATCGCCTTTGGCGCCGCCTTCGCCGCTTCCTACCTGCTCAAGTACAAGGTGGAGTGATGAAGGAAAGCGATCTTCTCAACCAGATTGTCCGGTCGCTGCTGGCCGGACAGCTCAAGGCGGCGGCCGATCCCCATCGGCCCCGCTGGCATCTGGCAGCCCCGGTGGGGCTGCTCAACGATCCCAACGGCTTTATCGAGCATGACGGGCGCTACCACCTCTTCTACCAGTGGAATCCACTGGGCTGCGAGCACCGCAACAAGGGCTGGGGTCATGTCACCTCCACCGATCTGCTGCATTGGCAGCACGAGCCGGTGGCGCTGTTGCCCACCGAAGCCTATGAGAGCCACGGCTGCTATTCGGGCTCGGCGGTGAGCGATGAGCAGGGGCGTCTGACCCTCATCTACACCGGCAACGTCAAATACCCGGATGGCAGTCGTACCGCTTATCAGTGTCTGGCCCGCGCCGACGGTGAGGCCGGTTTTGCCAAGCTGGGGCCGGTGCTGGATCTGCCCGCAGGCTACAGCGGCCATGTGCGCGATCCCAAGGTGTGGCACGACGGCCAGCAGTGGCTGATGGTGCTGGGGGCTCGCACTCTGGATGACAAGGGGGAAGTGCTGCTCTATCGCGGCGACACCCTGCAAAGCTGGCTGCGGGTGGGGCCCATCGCCGGTAGCGGGCGAGGCGGTCTCGGTGAGTTTGGCTATATGTGGGAGTGCCCGGATCTCTTCCCGCTGGGGACGCGCCATGTGCTGATAAGTTGCCCGCAAGGAATTGCCCCGGCAGGCGAGGATTATCGCAACCTCTACCAGTGTGGCTGGCTGACCGGTGATTTCGACGGCGAGCACTTCGAGCACGGGGCTTTTCACGAGCTGGATCGGGGCTTCGAGTTCTATGCGCCGCAAACCACCCGAGACAGTCAGGGGCGCCGCCTCCTGTTCGGTTGGCTGGGGCTGCCGGAGGAGAACGAGATGAGCCAGCCTACGGTCGCTCACGGCTGGATCCACCAGATGAGCTGCCCGCGGGAGCTGTTCTGGCAGGATGAGTGGCTCTGCCAGCGGCCGGTGGCTGAGCTTGCGGCATTGAAGGGAGAGTTGACCCGTTTCGAGGGGACGCTTGGCGAGTTTCCGGGGCTGGCCATCGACTCGGCCTGGCTCGATCTGGATCTCTGCGGTGAGGGGAGCCTCTGGTTCGGTGCCGTGGCCGAGCTGGTGTGGCAGCCGGACCGCATCACCTTGCGGCGCCAGAACTGGCAGAGCGGGGCGTGGGAGACCCGCAGCAGCCCATGGGCTGGCGGGCGGATCACCGTGCTGTGCGATCGCTCCAGTCTGGAGTGCTTCATCGATGAGGGTCGTCACAGCCTGTCGGCGCGCTACTTCCCCGGGGAAAAGCCGCAACTATCATCAGGCAACGGCGATGATGGCTGCAAAATTTGCCTCAATCACTGGCCGCTGTCGGCATGCCTAGTACAATAGCCCGGTTCTAGTCAGCCGGGAGGCCAGGTGGAGAAGAAGAAACGGATCACGATTGCCCAGATCGCCGAACTGGCGGGGGTGTCCAAGGCGACCGCCAGTCTGGTGCTCAACGGGAAGAGTGCGGAGTACCGCATTGCCGACGATACCCGCAAGCGCATTCAGGCGGTGGCGGAGGAGTGTCACTACCTGCCGAGCTTTCATGCCCGCTCCCTGCGCGAGACCCGCAGCTACACCTGGGGGCTGGTGATCCCCGATCTCACCAACTTCGGTTTTGCCCGCATCGCCCGTGCCCTCGAGGCCCACTGCCGGGAGGCGGGTATCCAGCTGCTGATCGCCTGCTCCGAGGATGATCCCGCCCTCGAGCAGCGGGTGGTGGACAACCTCATCAGCCGTCAGGTGGATGGGCTGATTGTCGCCTCCAGCGGCCACAGCGATGACATCTATGCCCGCATCCACGACCGCCTGCCGGTGGTACAGCTCGACCGCCATATTGGCGAGTCGCGCCTGCCCATGGTGATCTCCGATGCCTGCAAGGCCACCGCCGAGCTGGTGCGGGACATGGCCAGCGAGTGCGGCGAGGAGATCTACTACTTCGGCGGCCTGCTGGATCTCTCCCCCAGCCGTCACCGGCTGGCGGGCTATGAGCTGGGGCTCCATCGCGCCGGTTTTGAAGCCGATGCCGCCCGGGTGCGCCATCGCGACTACCAGCCGAGCTCCGGTTATCAGCTGATGGCCGAGCTGGTGGCCGAGCTGGGGGCGCCTCCCAGGGGGCTCTTTACTGCCTCCTTTACCCTGCTGGAAGGGGTGCTGCGCTACCTCAACGAGGCGGGGCTGATGGAGACGGGCATGCGCCTGTGTACCTTCGATGATCACGACCTGCTCGACTGCATTCCCATGCGCATCGACTCGGTGGCGCAGGATTGTCCGGCCCTGGCCCACGCCGCTTTCGAGCTGATGCAGCAACTGATAGCGGGCAATCCTCCCGCGCAGACTGCCCAAGTGATCACCCCCAGGGTGCGCTGGCGCAGTCGCCGCTAGCCACTCTTCGCCCATCCATATGAAAAAGCCCCGCCATTGCTGGCGGGGCTTTTTGCTGCGGGCGGATGGAGCCATGACTCTGGCTGACAGCTCAGTCGGTGGTACTGGTGCGCCAGAACACCTGCTTGATATGGGGGTGGATGGCCAGCTTTTGCATCAGGGCATCCAGCTCGTCGCCATCGATGGAGGTAGCCAGCAACACCGCCGAGATCTCCAGATCCCCCTCGCCAAACGGCTCGATATCGAGTTCGCTCAAGGGGTAGTTGGCCTGCTCCAGCATCTCTTCGAGCCAGTGCAGCACCTCTTTCTGGTGCTCGCGTGGGGTGAGCGCCGTCACCTTGTAGGTCACTTCGGTGTCGGTATTGTCCACCGGGCGACGGTTGATCTGGTTGACCAGCGGTCGCAGCAGAGTGTTGGCGGCCAGCACGAACAGGGCGCCCAGAATTGCCTCCATGGCCAGCCCGGCGCCACAGGCGGCGCCGACCGCTGCTACGCCCCAGAGGGTGGCGGCGGTGTTGATGCCGCGGATATTGCCCGACTCGCGCATGATGACGCCGGCGCCGAGAAAGCCAATGCCGGAGACGATATAGGCCACCACATGGACCACGTTGTAGTTGCCGCCGTGCAGGTCATAGATACGCTGGGCCAGACTGACGAACAGGGCGGCCCCCACGGCGACCAGCACGTTGGTGCGAAGGCCTGCGGTACGTTGGCGGTACTGGCGCTCCAGCCCGACCAGACTGCCGAGCACAAAGGCGAGCAGCAGGCTGGCCAGGGTGTCGAGCAGGGAGGGCATGTCAATTTGTTGCCACATCTTCATGGCGTACTCCTTCCGATAAGTGCTGGCTTGGCGCAATCCATGATGAAACGCCGGGAGGCGGATGGGTCAGGGGATGATTGCGCGGATGGCCAGCAGAAAAACAAAAACGCGGCGTCCCGGGGCGCGAGCATCATCAGATGCCCTGACGCTCGGAGAGGACGCAGCAAGCGGGGCCAGCGTGGCTGGCCCCTTTCACTGTGGTTAACGCAGATGAGCGGTCAGTTGAGCTCGGGATCGCAGTCGATGCGCGGGCGCAGTTGCCAGCGCACCGGATGTGCCACCCCGACCTGATGAACAAACTGCACCAGATAGCGGCGCTGGGGCGGGGTGCACTGCAGGTTGAGCACCAGCTCTCGCCCGCCGCCGCGACCCGGCTTCATCGATTGCATCGGTTGCAGCCCAGCCGGTTGCAACGTGTGGTTCACCATATCCAGCACCTGCTCCATATCGGCGCGATCCTCACAGCGGATCTGCAGCCGGTAGTGGTGCTGACGCTGTTTGCCGCCCAGCCAGCGTGGCAGCATGCCACGGCCGAGCCGGCTCAACAGGGGGTGAGCCCGGGTAGCAACAGAACCTGTTGATACCGCGCGATCCGCAGCCGGTTTGATTGAGATAAAACGCATAGCAGCCTCCTTGTGGGAAGCAGAAACTATGCAGGCATGGCGACCGTGGCGGTTGGCCACTGGTTGCCAGACGTCAAGTGTAAAAAGGGAGAAGAGGGGAGTGGATTTCCGCTTCTCGCAGGGTTGCGAGCATGCGGCAGAGAAAGACCTGCGGCTAGCTCGCGACCTTGGTACCGACGATGAGGGTCGGTCTACAACTGTCACTTGATGAGTTGCCCACTGATGGTCTCCGCTATTGATAAGAGGCTCGAATGATAGCCGAGGCGGCAGGCAGGGTAAACCCCACGCCGCTTGCAGCAACATCTTGAAACATAATCGAAAGCCCCGTTTTGCCGCGCAGGGCCGTAAAAAGAGACCCGGCGAGGGCCGGGTCTGCAGGGTCATTCGGTCTTGTCGATGCCAAGGTATTTGAGCATCAGTTTTTCGTAGATGGGCTCGGTATCGCCCACCTGCATTTTGTGCAGGAAGTATTTCTCGAAGGCGATCTTGGCCAGATGGACCCACTTTCCTTTCTTGAACCAGGCGACGTTGCGCGGCGGGATCTGCGGCATGGCGACGAAGGCGGCGCCGGTGTCCCCCATGTCCGCCAGACAGATGGCATTCCACACTGCCTTGGTCACCGGCGGCTGGCCGCTGAGCTCCGCCTTGATGTTGTGGCTCAGGGTGCGCACCATTGCCTCAATCATGTAGCCGGTCTTGGGCACCCCGGTTGGTACCGGCGTCTTGTGCGGCGGTGCAATGGCGATGCAGACCCCGGCGGCGTAAATCTGCGGGAAGGCGGGGTTGCGCTGGTGCTCGTCGACGATGACAAAACCGCGGGGATTGACCAGCCCCTCGATGCCCCGCAGCGGCGCAATGCCGACAAAGGCGGGCAGCATCATGGCGTGTTTGTAGGGCAGAGTGTGGGTGCGCTTGATGTTGCCCTCATCGTCCAGCTCCTCCACCGTCATCTGGCCATCTTGCGCCGCCACGGTGCGGGCATTGCAGATCCACTGCACGTCGCGCATCCGCAGTTCGCTCTCCAGCATCCCCTTGGAGTCGCCCACGCCGTTGAGACCCAGATGGCCGATGTAGGGCTCGCTGGTGACAAAGGTCATGGGCACATTTTTTCTCACCTTCTTGTCGCGCAGGTGGCGATCGAGGATGAACGCATACTCGTAGGCGGGGCCGAAGCAGGAGGCGCCCGGCATGGCGCCGACAATCACAGGGCCGGGCTCATCGACCAGTGCGCTGACGCTGTGACGGCACTCTTCGGCGTGGGAGAGGGTGCAGACGCTGGTGGTGCCACCGGATTCGGGGCCAGCCCCCGCTACCTCGTCAAAGGCGAGGGCCGGACCGGTACAGATCGCCAGAAAGTCGTAACGCAGGGTCTGGCCATCAGAGAGGGTGAGCTGCTGCGCGGCTGGTTGCAGCTCGGTCAGGGCGGCATGGATAAAGCGGATCCCCTTTTTCTTCACATGGGGTTCGATGGGTATCGAGGTCTCCTTGCGCTCCCGCCACTGGACGGCAATCCAGGGGTTGGAGGGGGTGAATTCAAAGTCCGGTTTGTCATTGATGAGGATCACCTCATGCTGCTTGCCCAGTTCGGCCTTGAGTTCGTAGGCGGCAGACATGCCCCCCAGACCCGCGCCGATGACGATTACCGTTGCCATGTTCAGCCTCCTGCGTTTATTACACGCTCATGTGAGCCTGGGTCATCCGACCCTGTTATTTAAATCCTATCCGTTTGAGGATCATCGCTGCCGGGCAGAAACCGGTGAATGCGCTCTGGATCAGGTTGACCCCGACAAAGGCACTCAACCAGACAAAGCCCGGATGAACCCAGGTGGTAAGGATCAGCGAGAGCAGCAACATGCAACCCGCGACGATTCTGACTCCGTTATCTACTGTCATGGTCTTTCTCCTTATCTACTTTAGGTATTGCTAATTTAGTGTTGTTTTATACAATAGAACAAATATCAGCAATTGCTAATTTACTCTTATGAGCCAATTCGACGAGATGAACAGACATGCGACAGCCGCCGCCTCCCTGCTCAAGGCGTTGGCTCATCCCGAACGCCTGATGGTGCTCTGCCAGCTGGTGGAGGGGGAGAAGGGGGTCGGGGAGCTGCTGGCCCATAGCCAGCTCGGGCAGTCGGCCTTCTCTCAGCAACTTTCGGTATTGAAGCGCTACGGCTTGATTCGTTCGCGCAAGGTCTCCCAGCAGATCTACTACTCGCTGGTGAGCGAGGCGGCGGCCGATGTGCTGGGAGCGCTGCAAACCCATTTTTGTCACTCGGAAAATAAGGAATCTTGATGATGGAAAGCCAATGGCTGCTCTCTTTGGGCGGTGGCATGCTGGCGGGGCTGTCGGCCCTGATCCTGATGTTGTTCAACGGCCGGGTGGCCGGGATCAGCGGCATTTTGGCCGGTGCACTGCAACACCGTGCACCGTGGCGGGTGCTGTTTCTGCTGGGGCTGGGGGCGGGCGCCTGGTTGGCGCTGACTCTGGGTTGGGCCACCATGCCCGCATTCACCACCTTGCCCGGCTGGCCTGTAGTGCTGCTGGCCGGTCTGCTGGTCGGCATCGGTACCCGTCTTGGCAATGGCTGCACCAGCGGCCACGGCATCTGTGGCATGGGGCGGCTCTCCCGGCGCTCCATCGTCGCCACCCTGACCTTTATGGCGGCTGGCTTTATCACCGTCTTCGTCACTCATCATCTGCTGTAAGGGGCTGATTGCCATGAAGTTGCTGACAAGTTTGTTTGCGGGTGTGTTGTTCGGACTGGGGATGGCCATCTCCGGCATGATGGATCCCGCCCGGGTCACCGGTTTTCTCGATCTGGCCGGGGCCTGGGATCCCAGCCTCGCCTTCGTGATGGGAGGGGCCCTGCTGGTCTTTATGCCGGGTTATTTTCTGCTGGTGAAACCCCGTCGCCAGAGTGTGCTGGGGGAGCCCATCGCAGCCGTACCAGCCCCTCGGCTGGATCGCCGGCTGATCGGTGGGGCCGCGCTGTTTGGCATCGGCTGGGGATTGGTCGGTATCTGCCCGGGGCCTGCTCTGAGTCTCATTTCCAGCGGGCAGCCCATGATAATGTTGTTTATTGCGGCCATGGTGGCCGGGATCTTGCTGTTTGACAGAGGGCTGGCCAGGGTGCTGACCAAGGCGCCAGCTCGGGGAGTGGATAAGGTGCGCCAGTCCCATACCGCCTGATCCCGTGAAGTGACAGATTACGCCAGGGAAGGAGAGTAATGATGGAAAAGATCCGGTTGCTGGGGATCACCTTATTGGTGATGACATCGCAGGCCATGACATTCCCCCAGGCCTTTGCCGCAGACGGGGAGCCTATTGCCCCACTGACAGTGCCCCTGTTGACAGTGGCGCCACAGCCGGTGACCGACTGGTTGACGCTGGATGGTACCGTCAGTGCCATCAATCAGGGGACGGTGGCGGCCCAGACCAGCGGCCGGGTCTCCCGCATGCTGGTGGATGTGAACGATCAGGTGCAGGCGGGGCAGCCGCTGCTGGAGATCAGCGGCAAAGAGCAGTTTGCCGCCGTCACGGGTGCCGAGGCGCGGCTGGCGCGGGCGCAGGCCCAGCAGGTGGAAGCCGAGCGCCAGCTTGCCCGCTTTCAGGCGCTGATTGCCAAGGGGGTGATCACCCGCGCCCAGCTCGACAATGCCCAGGCGACGGATCGTGCCGCCCGCGCCGAGGTGAACGCTGCCGATGCGGCCCTCACTCAGGCCCGCGAGGCCTACGGTTATACCCGCATTCTGGCTCCCTATGCCGGGGTAGTGACCAAGAGGTTGGTGGAGTTGGGGGAGACTGTCGCCCCCGGTACCCCGCTGCTTTCCGGCTTCTCCCTCGACACCTTGCGGGTGGAGGTGGAGTTACCCCAATCCGCCCTGACGCTGGCTCGTGAGCCTGCGGATGTGCAGGTGCTGCTGCCCGATGGCAAGTCTGTTACCCCGGTCAAATTGACCCGCTTCAACTATGCCGACAGCCAGAGCCACGCCTTCAGGTTGCGCCTCGACTTGCCTCCGCAAACCACCGGGGTATTGCCCGGCATGTGGCTCAAGGTGCAGCTCAAGCAGGGTGAGCGTCAGGTGTTGCAAGTGCCGGTACGCGCCCTGCTGCGGCAAGGGGAGTTCAATGGCGTCTATCTGCAGCAGCCCGCTGGCTGGGCCCTGACGCCGGTGCGGGTCGGCTATTGCTTTGAAGGGCAGTGCGAGGTCCTGGCCGGGCTGCAAGCCGGTGACAAGTTGGCCCCCGATGCCTGGGCGCAGCAGCAGGAGGTGGCCCATGAGTAGCGAGCTGAACGGCAACAAGGAGAGGCTGGGGCCTGCCGGTCGGCTGGCTGCGCGGTTTCAGGGCTCGGCCATCACCCCGCTGCTGGCGCTGGTGGGGCTGTTGCTCGGCCTGTTTGCGGTGCTGGTGACCCCCAAGGAGGAGGAGCCGCAGATCGATGTCACCTTCGCCGATGTCTACATTCCCTTCCCAGGAGCCAGCCCGGCTGAAGTGGCCTCTCTCGTCACCACCCCTGCCGAGCAGGTGGTCTCCCAGATAAAGGGGATTGATACTCTCTACTCTTTCTCCCAACCCGATGGCGCCCTGCTGGTGGTGGTGTTCAAGGTGGGGGTGAGCCGTGAGCAGGCCATCGTCGATCTCAACAACCAGCTCGACTCCAACCGCGACTGGTTGCCACAGGGGATCGGAGTCGGTCAGCCGCTGGTGAAACCCCGGGGGATCGATGATGTCCCCATCGTCAGTTTGACCTTATGGAGCAAAGAGGGGAGCAAGCAACTGGGGGCACCCGAGCTGACCCGGGTCGCCCATGAGCTGGAGACCGAACTCAAGCGCATTCCCGGTACCCGCGATATTTACACGCTGGGCAGCCAGAGCGCCGTGTTGCGGGTGATGCCGGATCCGGTGGCCCTCAGCGCCCACGGCATCAGCTGGGGCGATCTGAGCCAGCGACTGGCGGCCGCCAATCAGGTAGGCACCACACAGGCTATCGAGCAGAACAACAGTGAGATCAAGGTGCAGGTGGGGCAGTTCCTGCAAAGTGAGCAGGAGGCTAGAGAGCTGGTAGTGGGGCTGCACGACGGCAAGCCGGTCTATCTGGGGGATGTGGCCAGGGTCTCGCTGGGTCAGGAGACTCCGACCAAACGCAGCTGGATGGGGATGGGGCAGGCCAGTTATCCGGCGGTGACCCTGGCCATCGGCAAGCAGCCGGGCCAGAACGCGGTTGATGTGGCCAAGCGGGTGGAGGCGCGGGTCGAGAGTCTCAAGAATCGGCTTATTCCGGCCGGGGTCGAGGTGACGGTGACCCGGGACTACGGCGTCACCGCCGAGACCAAATCCAACACCCTGATCGGCAAGCTGATTTTTGCCACCACGGCGGTGGTGCTGCTGGTGCTGGTGAGCATGGGCTGGCGCGAGGCTCTGGTGGTGGGCGTTGCCATCGTCATCACCCTGGCGCTGACTCTGTTTGCCAGCTGGGCCTGGGGCTTTACCCTCAACCGGGTGTCACTGTTTGCGCTGATCTTCTCCATCGGCATTCTGGTGGATGACGCCATAGTCGTGGTGGAGAACATCCACCGCCATCGCGGTTTGGGCAAGGGGGCGCTCAAGGATCTGATTCCGGGGGCGGTGGACGAGGTGGGGGGGCCGACCATACTGGCGACCCTGACCGTCATCGCGGCCTTGCTGCCGATGGCCTTTGTCAGCGGCCTGATGGGCCCTTACATGAGCCCCATCCCCATCAATGCTAGCATGGGGATGCTCATCTCCCTGCTGGTGGCCTTTATCTTCTCCCCCTGGCTGGCGAGTCATTTGCTCAAGGGGGAGGTGCACGGTGCCCACGGTGAAGCCAAGGCTGGTCTCTTTCACCGGCTGATGACCCCTTTTCTGATCGGTGATGGCGCCAAGAAGGCCAGACGCAAGCTCTGGCTGGTGGTGTTGCTGCTGGTCGGGGCGGCTACCGCCATGCCGGTGGTGCAGTGGGTGGTGCTCAAGATGCTCCCTTTTGACAACAAGTCGGAATTTCAGCTGGTGCTCGATATGCCGGAGGGGGCGACCCTGGAGCAGACCGAGCGCACCCTACTGGCGGTCGGGCGGGAGCTTGCCAAGGTGGAGGAGGTGAAGGATTACCAGATCTACGCCGGCACCGCCGCCCCCATCAATTTCAACGGCCTGGTTCGTCACTACTTTATCCGCAGCGGCGCCAACGTGGGGGATATTCAGGTCAATCTGGTGGACAAGCATGAGCGGGATCGCAGTAGCCACCAGATTGCCCAGTCGGTTCGGGAGCCGCTGCAGGCCATCGCCAGTGCGGCAGGGGGCAACCTGAAAGTCGTTGAGGTGCCGCCCGGCCCACCGGTCTGGTCACCCATCGTTGCGGAAGTGTATGGCCCGACGCCTGCCGCCCGTGAAGCGGCGGCGCGCGCCGTACAGGCCCGTTTTGTGGCCACGGCGGATCTGGTGGATGTGGATATCTATCTGACCGACCCGCAGCCCAAGTGGCGGCTGGTGGTGGATCGCAGCAAGGCGGCCCTGCTCGGGGTCGCTCTCGGGGATCTGGTGAACACCCTCAATGGCGGGGTGGGTTATCAGGATGCCAGCTGGCTGCAGGGTCACGGCGCCAAGTATCCGGTGCCGATCCGCATCGAACTGGCACCCGGTGACAAACGGGATCTGGCGGGCGTACTGGCCCTCAAGGTGCGCAGCCAGAGCGGCCAGCTGGTGCGGGTCTCCGAGCTGGTGAGTCGCCGTGATGAGGTGGCCCCCAGCTATATCATGCACAAGAACATGCAGCCCATGGTGATGGTGGTGGCCGACATGGGTGGCCACACCGACAGCCCGCTCTACGGCATGTTTGCCGCCGGTGCCGATATCGACCTGCCCCAATATTACGTGCAGCAGCCCGACAAGCTGGGGGAGGGGGCGCTGTTGTGGGACGGTGAGTGGAAGATCACCTACGAGACCTTCCGCGACATGGGTATCGCCTACGGAGTGGGGATGATCCTCATCTATCTGCTGGTGGTGGCCCAGTTCCGCTCCTATCTGGTGCCGCTCATCATCATGGCTCCCATTCCGCTCACCATCATAGGGGTGATGCCGGGCCACGCCCTGTTGGGGGCCCAGTTTACCGCCACCTCGATGATCGGGATGATCGCCCTGGCCGGGATCATCGTACGCAACAGCATCCTGCTGGTGGACTTTATCGAGCAGCAGCGCAGCGCCGGAGTGGCGTTCGAGCAGGCGGTGATCGAAGCGGCGCAGGTGCGGGCCAAACCCATCATGCTGACGGCGCTGGCGGCGATGATCGGGGCTCTGTTTATCCTCGATGATCCCATCTTCAACGGACTGGCCATCAGCCTGATTTTCGGGATCCTGGTCTCCACTTTGCTCACCCTGGTGGTGATACCCTTGCTCTATTATGCCCTGCTCTCCCGACGCTCATGACGGGAGTCACTAGCGAAAGGATGCGCGATGAAGAGAGGTTGGTTGTGGTGGGGAAGTGGCGCCGTGGTGGCGGTGGCTGCTGTGGCATGGTGGTGGCGACCGCAGCCGACGCCGATCAGGCTGGCTGAGGTCGGGCGGGGGGATGTGCTGGTCACCGTGGTCAACACCCGGGCTGGCACCATCAAGTCGTGTCAGCGGGCCGGGCTCAGTCTGCCCGGTGGCGGCGTGGTGGAGCAGATCGCCGTCAAGGCCGGAGAGCGGGTAGCCCGGGGAGATCTGCTGCTGACCCTCTGGAGTGACGATATTCACGCCGATCTTGCCCGTGCCCGTGCCCAGCAGGCCCTTGGCAAGACCCAGCGCGAGGAGCGTTGCAGCGAGGCGGCCTACTACGAGCGGGAGGCCAACCGGCTGGCCACCTTGCTGGCCAAAAATCTCACCTCTCGCACCCTCGCCGAGCAGGCCCAGAATCTGGCCGATACCCGCCGCTATGTCTGTCAGGCATCCCGTCAGCAGGAGCGGGTTGACGAGGCGCAGGTCGCCCAGGTGGAGGCTCGCTTGAGCGAGCGTCGCCTGCTGGCGCCGTTTGCCGGGGTGGTGGCGGAGGTCAACAGCAAGCTGGGCGAATACATGACCCCCTCACCGCCCGGAGTGGCCATGCCTCCGGTGATCGATCTTATCGACGATCGCTGTCTCTATGTCTCAGCCCCCATCGATGAGGTGGATGCTGCCCGCCTCAAGGTGGGCCAGTCTGCCCGGGTACTGCTCGATGCCATGCCCGGGCGCGATTTTGCCGCTACCGTCACCCGTATCGCCCCCTATGTGAAGGAGCTGGAGAAGCAGGCCCGCACCGTGGAAGTGGAGGCTACGCTCACTGCCCTGCCCACCGATGTCCCCCTGCTTATCGGCTACAGCGCCGACCTTGAAGTCGAGGTGACCCGCGCCACCGATGTGCTGCGGGTGGCGGCCAGCAGCCGGGCCGACGATGGCAGCGTGCTGCGGCTGGAAGGGGATAAGCTGGTGCGGGTGGTGCCCCGCTGGGGGGTGGAAAACTGGAACTGGATTGAGGTGGCCGAGGGGCTCGCCGCCGGTGATCGGCTGGCAGCCCAGCCCGGACAGATTGTCGGGGAGGGCCCTTTCAGCGCCGCCACGGAGCAGACGGATGAGTGATCTCATTCGCCTTGATGCCGTCAGCCGTCGTTTCACTCTGGGGGGGAGCGAGGTGGCTGCCCTCGATCGCGTATCCCTGCGGGTTGCCGAGGGGGAGTATCTGGCGGTGATGGGCCCCTCGGGCTCCGGCAAATCGACCCTGCTCAATGTGTTGGGGCTGCTGGATCGGCCAGACGAGGGGCGCTACTGGCTGGGAGGGGAGGACACCGCCACCCTGTCAGAACCCGCATTGGCCCAGCTGCGCGGCCATCGCATCGGTTTCGTGTTCCAGTCATTTCACCTCATCTCCCGCCTCACCGCCCGTGAAAACGTCGAGCTGCCGCTGATGCTGTGCGGGATCGCCCCTGCCGAGCGCCATCGCCGAAGCCAGCAGTTGCTGGGAGAGCTGGGGCTGGAGAACCGGGCCGGACACCGCCCTGCCGAGCTTTCCGGCGGTCAGCGTCAGCGGGTAGCCATCGCACGAGCCATGGCAATGGCGCCGCGGCTGATCCTGGCCGACGAACCTACCGGCAATCTCGACTCCCGCTCCGGGGAGGAGGTGATTAGCCTGCTGGAGGGGCTCAACCGGGAGCAGGGGATCACGCTGGTGGTGGTGACCCACGATCCGCGCCTCGGTGAGCGTGCGGGCAGGCGGATCCTGATGAACGATGGCCGAATCAACACTGATAGCGGCGGGGGCTGAATGAGGCGGCCCGATGTAATCCGCTTTGCTGCCGTGGCGTTATTGCGTCAGCGTTCACGGGCGCTGGTCTTGATCCTGGCGGTGAGTCTGAGCGTCACCTCGGTGCTGCTGCTCACCGCGCTGGGGGAGGGGGCGAGGCGCTATGTGGCCGACCAGTTCAGCTCCCTTGGCAAGGATCTGCTGGTGATGTTCCCGGGCCGCAAGGAGACCACCGGCGGGCTGCCGCCGGTCACCGGCAACAGTCTGCGGCAGATCACCCTCGATGACATGCACTACCTTGGCCAGCATCAGCCAAACGTGCGGCTGGTGCCGCTGGTGATGGGCTTTGCCGAGGCCAAACAGGGGGCGCGGCTGCGCCAGACCATGCTGCTTGGCAGCAGCAACGGGCTGCGCGATACCCACGGGCTGGAGCTGCTCTCCGGCCGCTGGCTGCCGGGGGATGCCGCAGAGGATCGACCGGCCGTCCTGCTCGGGGCCAAGGTGGCCCGTGAGCTGTTCGGTCAGGCCGATCCGGTCGGCCAGTGGCTGCGTTTTGACAATCGTCGCTTTCGGGTGGTGGGGGTCTTCACCAGCCAGAGCAGCAATCTAGGGATGGACATGGCCGAAGCCGCGCTGATCCCGGTCGGTAGCGCCATGCGGCTGTTTAATACCGAGGGGCTGTTTCGGCTGCTGATCCAGCCGCTAGCGGGGCAAGCGGTGCCGCCGCTGGTCAAGCGACTGGAGCAGCTGATGCAGGGGCGCCACGGGGTGCTCGATGTGACCGTGGTGCGCCGTGACGCCATGCTGGCCACCTTCTCCACCATTCTCTCGACCCTCACCCTGGCCGTTGCCGGCATCGGCGCCATCAGCCTGCTGGTCTCCGGCATCATGATGATGAATCTGGCGCTGATCAGCACCCGCCAGCGCACCGGCGAGATCGGCCTGCTCAAGGCACTGGGGGCCGACAGTCGCCAGATCCGCCAGCTGTTTTTGTGGGAGGCGCTGCTGCTAAGCGGCAGTGGCGCGCTGTTTGGCACGGTCTTGGGCTATGCCCTTGTTGCACTCGCCGGAGTGATTTGGCCCGGATTTCCGGCGGCGGTCCCTCTGCTCGCTACTTTCTGCACCATACCGGCGGCCCTGCTGACCGGGCTGTTTTTTAGCTGGCTGCCCGCCTCCCGGGCGGCACGGCAAGATCCGGTCAGCAGCCTGCGCAGCGGGCAGTGGAGCGGTGGCTGATGCGCGCCGCTGATCTGCTGTTCTGGCTCTGGCGCGCCTTGCTGGCTGGGCGCAGTCGCAGCCTGCTGTCGGCGCTCGGCATTGCCATCGGGATCGCCTCGGTGACCCTGCTCACCGGCATCGGCGAGGGGCTCAGGCTCTATCTGCTCGACAGCTTCTCCCAATTTGGCACCCGGTTGATCGCCGTGACCCCGGGCAAGACCGAAACCGCAGGCGGCCCGCCCGGCATCCTCTCCAGCAGCCGTCCCCTGCTGCTGGAGGATGCCGATGCCCTCGCCAGATTGGCAGGGGTAGAGGCGGCGCTCCCTGTGGTGCAGGGGCAAGGGGAGGTGCGCAGCCGCGGATTGACCCGCAGCACCGCCATTCTGGGCACAGGTCCGGCTGCGCTCTCCGGCTGGCGGCTCACCCTGGTGCAGGGGCGTTTTCTGCCTGCGGATGACAGTGCCATGCCCCGCGCCTATGCGGTGCTGGGGGCCAAGGTGGCGGCTGAGCTGTTTCCCGGTGGCGATGCGCCGGGCAGTCTGCTGCGGGCCGGTGATCGCCGTTTTCGGGTGGCCGGAGTACTTGCCCCCAAGGGGCAATTTCTGGGCTTTGATCTGGACGACATGATCTATCTGCCCGCCGCTCACGCCCAGGCGCTGTTCAACAAGGAGGGGCTGCAGGAGATCGACGTCATCTATCGCTCCGGACAGACGGAGGCCGATATCACCGCCCAGATCAGGCGGGTGCTGATCGCCCGCCACGGCGCCGAGGACTTCACCCTCACCTCCCAGCAGGACATGCTGAGCAGCCTCGACAAAATACTCTCCATCATCAAGCTGGCGGTTGGCGGGCTCGGCATTATCTCGCTGCTGATCGGGGCGGTCGGCATCTTCAGCATCATGAGCATCGCCCAGCAGGAGCGGATCCCCGAGGTGGGCTTGCTGATGGCGTTGGGTTGTCCACGGCGGCGCATTCTATTGCTGTTCCTGCTCGAAGCCGTGGTGTTGGCGCTGCTGGGCGGGGCCATGGGGTTGGCCCTGCTCGGCGGGCTCAAGCTGCTGCTCACCCTGCTGGCGGCCGGCTTGCCGCTCACCCTCCATCCTCTCTATCTGCTGCTGGCGCTCGGTTGCAGCGCCCTGGTTGGCCTGCTGGCCGGGGTCGCCCCTGCCTTGCGGGCAGTGCGTCTCGAGCCCGTGGTTGCCCTGCGGGGGGATTGACCCCGCCGATGAGGGGGCACGAGCAGGGCTTGTGGCAAGATGTTACTATCCGCTGCTCGGATTATTGACTGCTTCCCTAATGACTTGATAAAGGCTTTCCCATGACAGCTCTGCGTCTGCTTGTCTCTGACTCTCACGATCCCCTGTTCAATCTGGCCGTTGAGGAGTGCATCTTCCGCCAGATGGACCCCGGCCAGCGGGTGCTGTTCCTCTGGCGCAATGCCAATACCGTGGTGATTGGCCGTGCCCAGAATCCGTGGAAGGAGTGCAATACCCGCCGCATGGAGGAGGACGGGGTCACCCTGGCGCGTCGCAGCAGCGGTGGCGGCGCCGTGTTCCACGACCTTGGCAACAGCTGCTTCACCTTCATGGCGGGCAAGCCGGAGTATGACAAGAGCGTCTCCACCGCCATCGTGCTGGATGGGCTTAAGCGATTGGGGATCGAGGCGTTTGCCTCCGGTCGCAACGATCTGCTGGTGGCGACCCCGGACGGGGAGCGCAAGGTATCGGGGTCGGCCTATCGGGAGACTCTGGATCGCGGGTTCCACCACGGCACCCTGCTGCTGGATGCCGATCTCGGCCGCCTTGCCAACTACCTCAACCCCGACCCCAAGAAGCTGGCGGCCAAGGGGATCACCTCGGTGCGCAGCCGGGTGGCCAATCTGTGCGAACTGCTGCCGGGGATCGACCATCAACAGGTGAGCGAGGCGCTGCAGGAGGCCTTTTTCCACCATTACGGCGCGCGAGTTGAGCCCGAGCATATCTCCCCGGAGCAGATGCCGGATCTGCCGGGCTTTGCCGAGACCTTCGCCCGCCAGCACAGTTGGGAGTGGAACTACGGCCATGCACCGGCTTTCAGCCATCTGCTGGAGGAGCGGTTCAGCTGGGGCGGGGTGGAGCTGCACTTTGATGTGGAGAAGGGGGTCATCACCCGGGCACAGCTCTTTAGCGATACTCTGGAGCCGGCCCCGTTTGATCGGCTGGCGGCCGAACTGGCGGGTTGCGGCTATCGACCGGACGCTGTTGCCGCGCGCCTGCAGCCCTGGCTGGCGGCTTTCCCACATCAGCAGGGCGAGCTGGCGGAGTTTGCCGAGTGGCTGTTGGCCTCCCTGCGTTGAGGGGGCGCTGCGCGGATGGCGGTCCGGTAGTGAGGGCGCAGTCAGCCAGGATGGGAGCAAGATCACGAAATATAAAGAGGCGCCTCAAAGGCGCCTTTTTGCCAGCCCTTGTGATGACTGATACATGACAAAAAGTAGGGTAGGCCATTAGATATTGTCACTGTCGGCCCCGCTGCCTCAGGGGTATAACGGCCGCACATTTGCTGTGCTAATGGTATAAAAATGAGTGACTTAGTTTATCTGCAAGACGAAAACGTCAATGCCGTCCACCCCGATTTTTCCGCCCGTTTCGCCACCGTCAAAGCCAACTTTTTCTCGCGCAATCCCGATCTCTGGCCCGTTTTTCGCGAACCCGGATTTGCCACCCTCAACGAATTTCGGGTCCGTGGCCTGGCCCCCGATGCCCGTTTGAATGACTGGCCTGATGGCCGTGCCCGCCTGGCCGATCTCTGCGAGACCATGCCGGTGCCCGCCACCATGCGCACCCCGGGCGAGCCGATGGCCGAGCTGCTGTTTGCCGCTGCTCTATCGAAGGATTGGGAGAACCCCTCCAGCGTCGAGAACGTCATCACCATGTCGGCGGATCCCGCCATCTACGGTGCCCAGCTGGGCATTCTGGCCAACCCCAATCTGGTCTACTCCGAATATGCCGGAGTGGCCGAGGAGCTGGAGAAAAAGGTAGTGCGCCAGATTGCCCTGCTGGCGGGTTACGACCCGGCTCGCGCCACCGGCATCTTCACCCAGGGGGGGACCTTCTGTAACCTCTATGGCTACTTGCTCGGCATTCGCAAAAGCTTGCCGGAGGCCAAGCACAAGGGGCTCGGCCACTATCAGGATTACCGCATCATCAACTCCCAGGGCGGTCACTACTCCAACATCACCAACCTCTCCCTGCTCGGGGTCGATATCGAGAACAAGACCATCCGCATTCAGGTCGGCGAGAACAACGACATCGATCTCGACCACCTCGAACGCACCCTGACCGCCTGTTTTGCCCTGAAACACGTGGTGCCCACCATCATGCTCACCATGGGCACCACCGACACCTTCGGGGTGGATCAGGTGAAACCCGTGTTCGAGCTGCGCAATCGCCTCTGCGAGCAGTTCGAGGTGGCGGTCAAGCCCCATATCCACGTCGACGCCGCTATCGGCTGGTCGATGATCTTCTTCCTGGGTTACGACTTTGCCGCCAACCCGCTCGCCATCAACAGCGCCACCCTGGCGGGGATCGAGCGCAACGTGGCACGCTTTGCCGAGCTGAAATATGCCGACTCCTTCACCGTCGATTTCCAGAAGTGGGGCTATGTACCCTACACCTCCAGTCTGGTGATGATTAAAGAGCAGGATGACCTCAAGGCGATGGAGAATGACCCGGAGAACTTCTCCTACTTCGAGCGGGACATTCAGGGCCAGACCCACCTGCAATCCACCATCGAGTGCTCCCGCGGCGCGAGCGGTCTGTTCGGTGCCTATGCAGCGCTCAACTACATGGGGGTGGAGGGGTATCGCACCGTGCTGGCCCACTGCCTGCAAAATGCCAACTACTTCCGCTTCCGGTTAAGCCAGCTGGGCAACGTCAAGCTGGTGGCGCAGGAGAATCAGGGGCCGAGCGTCGGCTTCAAGATCTACAACCCCGAGTGGGTGAGCGATCCGGAGGCCGAATTTGCCTTCGAGTTGGCCCGCTCCAGTGACCCTGCCTACAAGGCGCGACTGCAGCGCAATACCGATTACCACCGCAGCCTGTTCAAGGGGCGCGGCAAGGTTGGGCTCTACACCAACTGGGTGGAGGCGGTGGCCCACTCCGACTATGACGCCCGCGGCAAGTACTCCTACATCGCCGGGGAGAAGGCGGTATTTATGAACCCTGCCTGCACTCGCGAGCAGATCGACGCCTTTATCGACCATATTTGCGGTTGATGGATGTTGCCCTGACAGTCGAGCGCGGCCTGTGATGGCAAGAGGCGGTCAGGGTACATCGCCAACAGATAAACAAAGGGCAAGCCAATTGGCTTGCTCTTTTGTTTTTGCAGCACTGTGCGTAAGTAGTGGGGAAGGCCTAGTTCAGAGGGCCAGCAGTTGCTCGTTCTCGACAATCTCGCATCCGGCGGGCAGTTTCGAGAGGGCGATCATGGCGCGAGCCACCTGACGGGCCTCGATGGCGCGCCAGCGGGCGAGCTTGCCCACCAGCAGTGGCCGAAACAGCGGGTAGATGGTCTGAAAGATCTGCTCGGAGAGGCGCGGTGGCTGGCGATCCCCGAGCAGCATGGCGGGCCGCACGATGGCGAGCCGTGGCCAGGATTGGGCCAGCAGGGCCTGCTCCATCTCCCCCTTGGTACGCGGATAGAGCGCCGGGGACGATGTGCTGGCTCCCATGCTTGAGACCACGATGAGGCGTTGACAGCCGTGGCGGCGGGCCAGTTCGGCAAAGGCGACCACATAGTCGAGATCGACCCGGCGAAACGCCTCGGCAGAGCCCGCCTCCTTGCGGGTGGTACCGAGGGCACAGAAAGCGATATCGACCGGGCGGGAGAGGGTGACGCTAGCCAGATCATCAAAATTGACCGGCAGCCAGTGGTGCGCCTCCTTGCCCGGCTTGCGACAGAGCAGAGTCAGTTCATGTTCGGCAGGCAGTTGCTGCACCAGTTCGCGACCGATCAGGCCGCTGGCTCCGGCAATCAGGATCCGGCTCATGGGGATTCTCCCTGTGTCATTCGATGGTGTTGATGCCATGGTGGCTGCTCATCAGCATCAGGCAATTTGCGAGCAGCTGCAATGGGGGAGATGACACTGTATCCCCTGACAGGATCAAGGGCAGGATGAATTACGCGGGGCTGGATAAAACAAAACCGGCGCGAGGCCGGTTTTGCGGGATATCAGAGCGGGGTATTGAAAGCTGCTGGCAGCGGGAAGTCACCCGTCACTGTGGTCAGCCTGTCATTGGCGAAGGTGACGGTGAGCTCTTTGCGCTCCTTGTTGCCGTGGCCCGGCTGGAATTCATAGAGGTAGTACCAGGTGTTGGGGTCAAAGCCGTCACGCAGCATGGGGGTCCCCAGCACATAGCTGACCTGCTCGCGGGTCATCCCCTGGCGCAGTTTGTCGACCTGTTTTTGTTCCACATAGTTGCCCTGAGGAATATCGATACGATAGACCAGGCTGCAACCGGAGAGGGTGAGGGCGGTCAAAGCCGCGGCAATCAGGTGTTTCATCCGCATATCGAGTTCAGATCATCCATACAGTCTTTTTGGCTCGGCAAATCATACCGACTCCCTCCACGGAAGTAAAAAGCCATTGATCCATCAGCCAATAAAAAGGGTCGCACTGCGACCCTTTCTGGCAATCCGGCTGCTGTTACATCGCCGCGCGGAAGATGGCGACGATCTCTTCGTGGCTGGCCTGTTTCGGGTTGGTGAAACCGCAGGCATCTTTCAGGGCGTTGCTAGCCAGAGTGCCGAAGTCATCGGCCTTGACGCCGAGCTGCTCCAGACCGGCCGGGATCTTCACATCCATCGCCAGTTGCTTGATGGCGGCAATGGCAGCGGCGGCGCCCTGCTCGTCGTTCATGGCACTCACATCCACACCCATGTAGCGGGCGACATCCTTCAGACGAGCGGCGCTCACCTGGGCGTTGAACGCCTGAACGTGGGGTAGCAGCACGGCGTTGCAGACACCGTGGGGCAGGTCATAGAAGCCGCCCAGCTGGTGGGCCATGGCGTGCACATAGCCCAGGCTTGCGTTGTTGAAAGCCATGCCGGCCAGGAACTGGGCATAAGCCATCTGCTCGCGGGCATGCAGGTCATCGCCATGGTGAACGGCGGTGCGCAGGTGCTTGGCAATCAGCTCGATGGCCATCACGGCGCTGGCATCGGTCACCGGGGTGGCGATGGTGGAGACATAGGCTTCGATGGCGTGGGTCAGGGCATCCATGCCGGTGGCGGCGGTGAGACCGGCTGGCTTGGCCAGCATCAGCTCGGGGTCGTTGACCGACATCAGCGGGGTAACGTGCTTGTCGATGATGGCCATTTTCACGTGGCGCGCTTCGTCGGTGATGATGCAGAAGCGGGTCATCTCGGAGGCGGTACCGGCGGTGGTGTTGATGGCGATAAGCGGCAACTGCGGCTTGGCGGAGCGATCCACCCCTTCGTAATCCTTGATGCTGCCACCGTTGGCGGCGACCAGCGCGATGCCCTTGGCGCAGTCGTGGGGCGAGCCGCCACCCAGCGAGATGACACAATCGCAGCCGTTGGCCTTGATCATGGCCAGACCCGCTTCGACGTTGCTGGTAGTGGGGTTGGGTTTGGTCTCATCGAAAACAGCGCTTTCAATACCATGTTCAGCCAGCAGGGTGGTGAGCTTGGCGACCACGCCGATCTGGTTGAGAATTTTGTCGGTGACGATCAACGCCTTGCGATAGCCGTAACCCTTGATATCGGCGG
The DNA here is from genome assembly GCF_040907945.1 of Aeromonas sp. s11. Classification (NCBI taxonomy): domain Bacteria; kingdom Pseudomonadati; phylum Pseudomonadota; class Gammaproteobacteria; order Aeromonadales; family Aeromonadaceae; genus Aeromonas; species Aeromonas sp. s11. The sequence goes on from NZ_JBFOCU010000024.1 coordinate 205,945, forward strand.
TAGCCTCTTGCAGACAGCCGGCACCCATCAGGTTGATAGCGGGAATATAGAATTTGAATGTAGCCATGATGGACTTCCTATAGTTAGCCATTAAGTGGTAGTTGAGAGTTAGGCTACCATCTAGAAAGGGATACAAAAGCATCTTGTTTACAACTTTACGGGGTCGATCACGAGTCGTTAATTAAGCGCTGAACCAGGCTTGACTTTCCCGCATCTGACTCGATTGGCAGAAAAACGTTTGTCAATTATTTCATTGAGTTAGCAAACGTTTTGCGCGATGTTTGTCACTGTCAATGCGTGGAAGTGTGAGGCGCTTCAAGGAATTGGAAAGCGCTTTCGACCATAGTTGGCGCCTCCCCAAAGAGGGGGGTAAAGGCTTGAAAGTATCATAAAGAATCATCTTAACTTGTGCCCTGACCATGCTGGCAGGGGGCAACCAGGAGTCCAATATGTCTGATGTATTTCACTTGGGTTTGAAGAAAGCGGATCTGCAAGGCGCCACCCTGGCGATCGTCCCCGGTGACCCCGAGCGCGTGAAGCGTATCGCAGAGCTGTTGGATAACCCGGTGCACCTGGCCAGCCATCGTGAATTCACTACCTGGCGTGGCGAGATGGACGGCAAGGCCGTGATCATCTGCTCTACCGGTATCGGTGGCCCGTCCACCTCCATCGCGGTAGAAGAGCTGGCCCAGCTGGGCATCCGCACCTTCCTGCGTATCGGCACCACTGGCGCCATCCAGCCGCACTTGAACGTGGGTGACGTGATCGTGACCACCGGTTCCGTGCGCCTCGACGGTGCCAGCCTGCACTTCGCACCGATGGAGTTCCCGGCTGTTGCCGACTTCGACTGCACCACAGCGCTGGTGAACACCGCCAAAGAGATGGGCTCCAAGCTGCACATCGGTGTGACTGCCTCCTCTGACACCTTCTACCCGGGTCAGGAGCGTTACGACACCGTATCCGGCCGTGTAGTGAGCCGTTTCCAGGGTTCCATGAAAGAGTGGCAAGCCATGGGCGTGCTGAACTATGAGATGGAGTCCGCAACCCTGCTGACCATGTGCTCCAGCCAGGGCCTGCGTGCCGGTATGGTGGCTGGCGTTATCGTCAACCGTACCCAGCAAGAGATCCCGAACGCCGAGACCATGGCGAAGACCGAATCTGATGCCATCAAGATCGTACTGGGCGCTGCCCGCAAGCTGATCTGATAGCACCACAAAGAGTGGGGGGTGGGGGCCGTTGCGAAAGCTCGGCCCCTATCTTTATCCGCCGTTTACCGCTTTTCCTCTCCCGTCACCCCTTTCTCTATTCCCGCCGCACTCGCGTCTATTGCCATCTACTGACGACCTCTACTGATTGCTCCTAAAAAGGCGCTGCACAGCGGATCTGCATCGGATCTCCGCTCACCGGATGAGTAAAATCCAGCTCGCTGGCATGCAGCATCAGCCGCGGTGCCTGTTCGCAGCCGGCTGGCAGCAGTCCGCCATAGAGATCGCAGCCGAGGATGGGGTGGCCCAGCAGCTGGCTATGGATGCGCAGCTGATGGGTGCGGCCGGTCTCCGGCAGCAGTCGTACCCGGGTCAAAGGCACGGTTTGTCCCTGCATCTGCTGCTCCAGCCGCTCAACTACCTGATAGCGGGAGCGAGCGGGTTTGCCACTGGCGGCGCAGATCTTCATCAGCGGGAAAATGGCCGGGTCCTTGGCGATGGGGGCGTCGATAACCCCTTCGTCGTCAATCAGATGACCGCACAACAGGGCGCTGTAGGCTTTGCTCACCGCCCGCTGGCTGAACTGCTGGCAGAGCAGGGCATTGATGGCCTTGTTTCTGGCGACCACCATGATGCCTGAGGTGCCAAAATCTAGGCGATGCACCAGAGTGCAGCCTGGGAAATCCTGCACCAGTCGATAGTGAACTGAGTCGAGGTTCTGCGGGTTCTTGCCTGACAGACTCAGCAGGCCGCTCGGCTTGTTGATGAGCAACAGATGCTCATCCTCAAACAGGGTCTCGATGGCGGCACTGCAGGGCGGGGCGATAAAGGTGTCGAGGATAACGGACATAGGTGGCAAAGGCTGGAAACGGGGTGCGATCATACCCGAACCGGCGCGGCCGGGCGAATGGGCGGTGCGCTGCCTCGGAAAATGAACGGCATGACGCCATGCAACCTATTGATAATGAGCCGCGTTGAGCGGGGCGGTGTACAGTGCAAACCGCCCAGGTCAGCAACAAGGCCCCGTTTTGTGACCCCCTCCCGAGTTCATCCGAGGCTTGCTTGTTAAGGTATGGCTCCCTGTTATGTTGTAAGGACTCATCCCATGGCACTGTCCGTTATTCTCGATTGTGATCCCGGCCACGACGACGCCATCGCCCTCATTCTGGCGCTGGCCAGCCCTGAACTTGACGTGCTGGCGGTCACCACCAGCGCGGGCAACCAGACGCCGGACAAGACCCTCAACAATGCCCTGCGCATCCTCACCTTGCTGGGGCGTGACGATATTCCGGTGGGGGCGGGGGCACCGAAACCGCTGGCCAGGGAGCTTATCATCGCCGACAACGTCCATGGCGAATCGGGTCTTGATGGCCCCAAACTGCCGGATCCCGCCTTTGCACCGCAGGGGATGACGGGGATCGAGCTGATGGCCAGATGTCTGCGCGAGAGCCCGGAGCCCGTGACTCTGGTGCCAACCGGCCCGCTGACCAATATCGCCCTGCTGCTGGCGGCACATCCCGAGCTCAAACCCAGGATTGCTCGCATCGTGCTGATGGGGGGCGCCGCAGGGGCTGGCAACTGGACGCCGGCGGCGGAATTCAATATTTATGTGGACCCGGAAGCGGCCGATATGGTCTTTAAGTCGGGTATCCCCATCACCATGTGTGGCCTTGATGTGACCCATGAGGCGCAGGTGATGGATGAGGATATCGCGCGGGTGCGCGCCATCACCAATCCGGTGGCACAGTGCGTGGCCGAGCTGCTCGACTTTTTCATGATCTACCATCGGGATCCCAAGTGGGGATTTGCTGGTGCACCGCTCCACGACCCCTGTACCATTGCCTGGTTGCTGGCTCCCGAGCTGTTCCACGGAGTCGAGTGCCGGGTCGATATTGAGACCAGCGGGGAGCATACCGTGGGGATGACGGTGGTGGATCGTTATGGTCTGAACGGCAAGCTAGCCAATGCGCTGGTATTGTTGGGGCTGGATCGTCCGGGCTTTATCGATCTGCTGGTGACGCGGCTGCGGGCGTTTGACTGAGCGCCGGTTCATTTTTGCAAGAAGGGGCGGGGAATGTGGAAAAGAGGCTTGGTGCTGCTGGCCGGGTTGCAACTGACAGGCTGTGCGACGCCATTCGAGCGGATGTGGCAGGGGCTGGCGACCTGTGAATTTACCGATCTCTATGTGGATGAGACGGGCAGGCCCGCCAATCTACAACTGGCCAACTACACCCCCTACAAGGTGAGCGACGGCTTTGCCTGGTACAAGGTGCACGAGGAGCTACACGGCTTGCCGGTGGTCGGCTTTATCGTGCCCGCTTCCAGCTTCGAAGTGCACGCTCTCTTTGTCGATACTCCCATCGCCAATGCCCGCCGGTTGACCCACAACGCCTACGGCAGCGAGTTTGGCGACGAGCAGAAGCATGACGATGGGTTGGCGCCCCTGCTGCTGCGCGATCCCAACAACCCCAAGCGCTCCATCATCGACTGCACCCGCGGCGAGTCTGACGGGGAACTGGAAGATTCGGCCATGCCCGAGTAGGGCCACCTGTCACGCCATCGGCCTGAAAAAAGAGGGGCCAGCCTTGCCGGCTGGCCCCTCTTTTTTATTGTTGCTTAGCGCCCTGATCAGGGATAGCTCAGCGTCTCCTTGATAAGCGGCAGCTGGGCCTTAATCCATGCCGGATTGCAATAGGTTCCCCAGTCGCAGGCCTGACTCGACATCATTTCAGGGATAGCTCAACGTCTCTTTGATAAGCGGCAGTTGAGCCTTGATCCACGCCGGATTGATGGGACCCCAGTCGCTGATACGGTAGTGTCCCTGCAGATGGCGAGCCCCCTCGGTCTGCTCGAAGGCGCAGCTGATATCGAGTTCGGCCAGCGCGCTCAGGGTATCTTGCGCGGTGCGGCGCGGCATGCCGGTTGCCTCCATAATGGCAGGCACCGTATCCGTGCCCTGGCTGATCAGCCAGGCCACGTAGAGGCGGCGGTAGAAGCTGGTGCGGGTCTTGCTCGGCTCGCTCATAGCTCGTCCTCAAGACGATCGAAGTAGCGCCAGGTTGCGATGGCTGCTTTGCCCATCACCAGGGCCCAGAGGCCGAACCAGAACCAGCGGAAGAAGCTCCAGGTGGAGGCGTCAGGCTCTGTGCTCTCGATCTTGGTGACGTTGGGGAACATGGAGAACATGTTCACGCGCCAGCCGTAGGAGGTGATGATGGCCAGGCGTTTCTCGAACTCCATGGACTTAGCCTTGGCCTGGACGTCGGCGGCGTTGAATTTGAAGTAGAAGGGCCAGCCCCACTCGGTATCTTCATTGCGAAACACCCGGATCTTCTCGCCGGGGCGCTCGGTGTAGATGTAATAGACGTCGGTGGTGGGGCCGTCAGCCGGGTTCTTCTGGCTGATGGGGCCATCCTTGTCGGTGCGCTTCACCTCGACCCCGGTGATGGTGGCGATGGTGTGCTCCGGCAGGTAGTAGTCGAGCCAGGCGGCGGAAATGAGGGCGATGAGCCCCAAGGCGATAAAAGCGGGTTTCTTGAATCTCAGGCTCATGGTGTGCTCACGTGAGGGGGAGTAACGTGCCTCTACCATACCGATATTTGACAGGGCAGCCCAGCCCCTTATGGCGCCACAAGCCAAAAAATGGCGTTTAAAACAGAGACAAAGCCATTGCTCCATCAACAAGAAAGGCCCTTGCGGGCCTTTTTGTCTGGTTCACTTTGTGCGCTTACAGCTGGAATTGGGCCAGCTGCTTGCGTTGCTGCTCGGCGAGCTGGGAGAGTTCGTTGCTGGCACTGGCGCTCTGGCTGATGCCGGCGGAACTCTGGCTCACGATCTCGTGAATATTGGTGATGTTGCGGTTGATGTCGGCAGTGACGCAGGATTGCTCCTCGGCGGCGGTGGCGACCTGGGCGTTGGCGTCGTTGATCTGGCGTACGGCACCGGTAATGCCGCTTAGCAGATCCTGCACCTGAGCGGACAAGCGCTGGTTATGGCTGAGGATCTCCAGAGTCTCCTGTACGCCGTTGTTGGCGGATTGGGACTGGCTCTGCAGCCGCTCGATGATGGCCTGGATCTCCTTGGTGGAGTCCTGGGTACGGGCCGCCAGCATTCTCACCTCATCGGCCACCACCGCAAAACCACGCCCCGTTTCACCGGCGCGAGCTGCTTCGATGGCGGCATTGAGCGCCAGCAGGTTGGTCTGCTCGGAGATCCCCTGAATCACTTCAATTACCTTGCCGATCTGCTCGGACTGGGACTTGAGCTGGGCCACGATGGCGGCGGCATCTTCCAGACTGCCTGCCATCCGGCTGTTGGCGGCGATGCTTTCGGTAAAGAGGGCGAGCCCCTGTTCGACCCGGCCATTGGCATCCCGCGCCAGCTCGTCGGCGATGGCTGCATTGTGGTTGACATTGTCAGCGGTGCTGGAGAGTTCGGTCACGGCGGAGGCGACCTGTTCGATCTCGCTGTGCTGCTGCTTTGCATTGGCCTCGGACTGGGTCATCACGGCGGCCAGCTCGGTGGCGGCGGAGGCAACGCTGTTGCTGATCCCAGTCAGGTTCTCGATGGTGTTGCCGAGCTGGGTAAGGGTGAGGTTGATATCTTTGGCCAGACGGGTCAGTTCGTTGTTGCCCTCCGCTTTGGCGCGCACGTTGAAGCGCCCTTGCGCCACGGCGTGCATCACCTCTTGCAACTGACCGATGGGGCTGACGATGCGCCCGGAGAGGACCCAGCCGCAGATCAGCGCCGCCAGCAGGGTACCGGCGGTGAGCAGCAGGGTACGCAGCAGGGTGGCGTCGTAGTGGGCCTGCTCTTCGGCCAGCTCTTGCTGGATCAGCTGGTTGATGTGGGCGGACATGCTGTCTATCTGCTTGATCAGCTGTTCACCCAGCTCACGGAAATGGAGGCGAGCCGACTCGTAGGCGACCGGATCGCCGCCCCCATGATGTTTTTGCGCCAGCAGCGGCAGCATGTTGCTGCGGGTATGGCTGAGGTAGGCCTGCAGGGCGGCAGCGACCTGACGGTTATCCTGCTCGGCACCGGGGAGCACCAGACGGCCGAGGATGGCGTTGATCTCCTGCTCGGCGCTGTTGAGGTTCGCAGGTAGTACGGCAAACAGCTTGGCATCGTAGAGGCCATAGATGGCGCTGGTGCGTAGCCGGTAGGTGGCGTGGATCAGTTTGGCAATATCGTCCTTGTGCTGGACCACGGTCTGGGTCGTCTCATCTATGTCATTGATGGCTTCATCCAGACCCTGTTTGCTGATGGCGATCATCACCATCATCAGCAGGCTGGCCAGCAGCAAAGGTATCAAGACCTGGACACGTATTGATAGATTATTCAATGACATAAATGGCTCTAATCCGGAATTGGAGGAGCCGACATCTTACACATGCACGTCAGGAGCTGTCACAGGCTTTTATTGCTGAAATGTGCCGAAGAAAAGGTTTTTTCTTGTGAGAAAGGAGCCATTTAGGCATGATTGAGCGCTTTATCCCCTGAATATGTGGTACAACTGGCTGGGTTGTGTCAATCCTGTCCCGTTTTCGTGATTTCCCGCTCTCGTCATATGGAGGTGTGTTGTGTCCAGCTGGATCGATCCGGCCATTCTGGCTCTGTTTATCCCGACCTTTTTCTTTGTCTCGGTGACCCCCGGCATGTGCATGACTCTGTCGATGACGCTGGGGATGAGCCTGGGGGTGCGCCGTACCCTGCACATGATGTGGGGAGAGCTGATCGGGGTCGGGCTGGTCTCGGTGCTGTCGGTGATCGGGGTGGCAGCCATCATGCTCAACTATCCGGGGATCTTCGCCGCCTTCAAATATGTGGGGGGCGCCTATCTGGTGTGGCTTGGCATCCAGATGTGGCAGGCCAAGGGGAAGATGGCCATTCCGGCGGATCTCTCGGCCGGTCAACAGACCAGCGCCATGGGGCTGGCGCTGCAGGGCTTTGTCACCGCCATCGCCAACCCCAAAGGGTGGGCCTTCATGATCTCCCTGCTGCCCCCCTTTATCTCTGCCGACAAGCCGATGGCGCCGCAGATCAGCGCGCTGGTGGCGCTGATTTTGGTTATCGAGTTCTCCTGCCTGCTGCTCTATGCCAGCGGTGGCCGTACTCTGCGCCACTTCCTCGCCAAGAGCGGCAATGTCACCCTGATGAACCGCATCGCCGGTACTCTGATGCTGGGGGTGGGAGTCTGGCTGGCGCTCGGGTGAGCGCCGTCAGTGACCCTCGGCAGAAAAGAAAAATGCCACCGATCGGTGGCATTTTTTATGGGCGCAGGGTGGCTCAGCGAGGCTTGAAACGCTCGACCCAGGGGTTGGCGGTGAGGCCGTGCAGGATGACGCTCAATATGATGGTGCAGAGCACGGTGGCGATGATGGGGTGCTGGCCAATCAGGGCTGGTTCGTTTTGCAGCACCATCACCGCAAAGACGATACTGGCAAGGCCCCGCGGGCCGAACCAGCCGATAAAGAGCTTGAGCTCCGGCTTGAGGCCGGTACCGATGAGGCTGAGCCAAACCGGCACCATCCGCAGCAGGGTGAGGCTGGCAATGGCATAGAGCCAGTATTGCCAGTGCAGCAGCTCCGGCAGAATGGGCATCAGGGTCGCGCCAAACACCATCCAGATCACCACGGAGAGCAGGTCGCCGTAGCCTTCGCAGCTGTCCATATAGGCGTGCTTGTGCTCGCCGAGGCGGTGGCCGATAAAGAGGCCACCGACAAAGGCGGCGATAAAGCCGCTGCCACCCAGCGTCTGGGCCAGCGCAAAGCAGAGCAGGGCCAGCCCCGGCATGGTGAGCTGACGCCAGAGTGGCAGTTGCCAGCCATTGAGATAGGAGATCTTCAGCAGCCGGATGGTGAGGCTGGTCAGCACAAAGGCGATCAGCAGGCCAATGCCGATCTCCTCCAGCATCAGGGTGATAGCCAGCGTGGCGGTGCCTGCGTGCTGCTCTGTGGGGGCGATAAGGGCCAGCAGTAGAAGCAGCACAGGCACGCAGATGCCGTCGTTGAGGCCGCTCTCCTGATTGAGCCCTTCACGCACTGGTGCCGGCACCGCGGGGTTGCTTACCACCGCCTTGCCGAGCGCCGCATCGGTGGGGGCAAGAATGGTGGAGAGGATCGCCATCTCCAGCAGTGGCAGGTCGGGGAAGATCCAGTGGCCAAACAGGGCGCCACAAAGCAGGGTGAGGGGCAGGCCAATCAGTAGCAGCCGGATGGGGAGCTGGCGGTTGGCCAGCAATACCTGCCAGTTGGTGTTGGCGGCATCGTTGAACAGCACGATAACCAGCGTCAGTTCGGCCAGCAGCTTGATGCCAGCGCTGTCGATAGAGAGGGAGAGCAGCTCCAGCCCACCGGGTCCCAGTAGCCAGCCGGTCAGCAGAAATAGCAGAGGGCCGTTGACCAGCTTTGACTCGAAGCGCCCCGCGATCAGACTGTAGACCAGCAAGAAGGCGGCGATCACCGCCAGATTCTGGTAAAGCAGGTGTGCATCCATACAACCTCCTTTCTGCCCCCCGCAGGGGCGGTTTAATCGGTCAGGCAGTCGGGATCGAACACATACTCCCCGTCCAGCCAGCGCACGATTTCGTCGACGCAGGATTGGTCACGAAACGGCAGATAGCGCGCCTTGAGGGCGGCAATCTGCTCGGGGGTGAGCTGTGCCAGCCCCAGATCCTGAAACAGCGGCAGGTCGGCCTCGATCATCGCCGAAATCTGCGGGCCGCAGGTGGCGTTGAGGGCGGCATGCAGCGCCTTGTCGGGGTCGTACTGCTTGCCGAGCCGGTAACTCATCGGCAGGGTAGCGAGGGGCAGGGCGGACAGTGCTGCCTGTTTCATCGGGTTGACCGCGTGGCCAGAGACCAGCTCTGCCAGCTCGGCAGGGCGATTCTCGAAGGCGCGCAGATGCAGGTAGCTGCTCGCCTTGCTGCCATCGTTAACCGGGTAGTTGTCCCACAGGAAGGGCTTGCGGCCGAGCAGTTCGGTCACCTGTTTGAGGTGTACCGCCGGATACTCGGTCGAGCAGACCTTGGGGCCGGTCCAGAAGATCTCGAAACGGCGGTCGAGCTGTTCGCCAAGCTCCTCCAGATAGCGGGGAGGCATAGCGCCAAACACCTTCTCCAGTACCGGATCGGTCGAGTAGTAGCTGGGGCAGAAGATAAGGCGGCTTGCCTTGCTGTGGGCCGCGATGTCGTGGGCGATGGTGAGCTGGTGACGAGCCAGATCCGGGGTATCCCCCTTCATGTCGTCAAACAGCACCGCCAGAATGTCAGGCTGGAGCATCTCGTCGATGAGGAGCACTTTCTCAAGCAGCGCCGAGCGTTTGCGATCGTAGTCGTGATGCGCCCCCATGGGGCTCAAGCCCACCCCGAAGGCGAGCCCGTTGGCGCGGCACTGGCGCGCCAGCTCGGCGAGATCGGCCAGCTGCTGCTCGGGCCAGGGGAGGGCCCAGTGCTTGCGCAGATAGCCATCCTCTTTCGGAGCGTAGATATAGAAGCCGTAGCCGTGGCGTGGCAGCCACTGGGCGTAGCGGGCGCGGGCCTGCCAGCTCCATCCCTTGCCAAAAAAGCCTTCAATGACCCCCAGATTGGAAGCGGGGGGCAGGGGGCCGGACAGCAAACTTTGATATGGCATAACACTCTCCCTTCTTGCTGGGGACTTGATACGGGACGGTCAGTCAGACCGGGTCCTCTTCCTGAAAGCGCACCCCGATCTTGCCCGGCACGCTCTCGTCCATTTCGGCCACGGTCCAGATCAGGCCCTGCCATTCGATGTTGTCACCGACCACCAGATTATCGCCCAACTGGCTTGCAATAAAATCGCCCAGTGTCTGATCCGCCACCTCGCTCACATCCAGCCCGTAAAGAGGGGCGAGATCCACCAGTCGTGCGGCCGCTTCCAGCAGGAAGTCACCGAAGAAGCGGGGGCCGAGATCCTGTTCCGGCGCCTGACTGAACAGCTGACCGAGGGCGGGGAGGTCGCGTTCGTGACCGATGACGCAGAGGATGTCATCGGCCTGCAGACAGGTACTGCCCGAGGGGTGGAGCAGCTCGCGGCCACGAAACAGGGCGCAGATCCGAGTGCCGGTAGGCATCTGCAGATCCCGCAGCGGCGAGCCGATGCACCACTTCTCCTCCCCCAGCTGGTAGACGAAGGTCTCCCACTGGCTGTCGAGATCGATTTCGAGCCCGGAGCGGTTGATGGGCGACGGCGGTGCCGGTACCTCCACCCGCGCCAGTTTTGAGGCCAGCGGTAGCGAGCTGCCCTGCAAAATCAGCGAGACCAGCACCACAAAGAAGGCGACGTTGAAGTAGAGCTGGGCGTTGGGCAGCCCCGCCATCATGGGGAAGACCGCCAGAATGATGGGCACGGCGCCGCGCAGGCCAACCCAGGAGATAAACCAGCGCTCGCGGGGGGCGAAGTTCTTGAACGGCAGCAGCCCGATCCAGACCGACACCGGGCGGGCAAACAGGATCATCCACATCGCCAGCGCCAGCGCGGGCAGGGCGATGGGCAGCAGCTTGTGGGGGGAGGCGAGCAGCCCCAGCACCAGAAACATGCCGATTTGGCTGAGCCAGGTCAGACCGTCCAGCACCGACAATGTGGTGCTGCGGCTGCGCAGGGCGAGGTTGCCGAGCAACAGACCGGTGAGATAGATGGCGAGAATGCCGCTGCCACCGACCGCCGTGGTGAGGGCGAAGATCAGCAGACCGCCGCTGACGGTGAGCAGCGGATAGAGCCCCGGCGCCAGGCGGGCGGTGTTGATAAGGCGCCACAGCAGCCAGCCGCCACCAAGGCCGATCCCGGCGCCAAGACCAAACTGCTTGACCAGTTGCAGCAGCAAGAAGCCCCCATCCAGCCCTTGTTGGGCGGTGGCGAGCACCTCGATCAGGGTGACGGTGAGAAACACCGCCATGGGGTCGTTGCTGCCTGACTCTATCTCCAGAGTGGCGCTCACCCGCTCGTTGAGACTGCGCCCGCCGAGCAGGGAGAAGACCGCCGCCGCATCGGTGGAGCCGACAATGGCGCCGATCAGCATCCCCTGCATCAGGTTGAGGTCAAACAACCAGGCAGCGGCGAGCCCCGTCAGGCCGGTGGTGATGGCCACCCCGACCGTCGCCAGCGACAAGGCAGGCCAGAGTGCCACCCGGAACGAGGAGACCCGGGTGCGCATGCCGCCGTCGAGCAGGATGATGGCGAGCGCCAGGTTGCCCACCAGATAGGCGATGGAGTAGTCAGCGAAGTGGATGCCACCGGGGCCATCTTCACCGGCCAGCATGCCGACGGCGAGGAAGATAACCAGAATGGGAATACCGAGGCGGGAAGAGAGGGCGCTCAACAGTACGCTGGCTCCCACCAACAGGGCAGCGACAAAAAAGAAACTGTTGATGGTAGCGGCATCCAAGGGCGAACTCCTTCCTGGTAATGTGCAAAGTAGGCACATTATATGCAGTTAGGCCCCCCTTGTGTGGCTTATTTGTGCATCAATTTGCACTTTCTTACATTTTTCATCCCTTTTTTCAGCATGGCCGCGCCATATTCTGACTGTGACGGGGTTAACGAAAGCGGAGTCAAAGGAGCGTCGATTTCAGGATGCGCAGGGAGGAGAGGGCGGGGAAAAGCGAAACGGCACAGCAGAGGGAGAGGGGAGCACAAGGGCGCTCCCCACGGGATGGGGCGGGATTCAGTCGTCCTCGTCATCCTTCACTTCGCGGATCTTGTCCTTGTAGTTGGGCAACTGCTTCTCCAGCCGTTTCATGTCTTTGATGGCATTGAGAAACAGCCCGAGCAGGAACAGCAGCGGCAACCCTATCCACAGCCAGAGATTCATGGGATTTTCCTTTCGTCAGGACAGGTGGTGACATAACGGGCCAAAATTTCATCAAGGTTGGCCAATATGGTCGACTTGCCTTCAATATCCGCCTGTTGCAGGCAAAGCGCCAGTGCCGCGGGATCGAGCCGCTGCTCGTCGGACTCCAGCGAGAAGCTGATATGCCAGGGCTCGTAGGCTACCCCGCTCTCTGCCCCGACCGGTTTGGCATAAGGGAGGAAGAAGCCGAAGTCGCTCATATGGTCGCTGAGCCACTCGCTGAGATCCGCAAACCAGCCCCCGGCTTCATACTCCCACGGCTCCAGTGCCAGTTTGGTATCGGCAGGCAAACAGTCCGGGTCGTAGATGTCGAGATCGGTTCCCCAGTGGTGACGACTGGTGCCGGGCAGAGCGCTCCAGCGCAGGATGGCGTGCAGCCGCTCCACCTCGCTTAGTTGCAGGGAATCGATGGGCTGGCTGTGGGCATCGAGCAGCGGCCGTTCGCCGCGCCACTTGCCATTCCAGATGGCGAGCTGGCGCTCGAAGCTGCGCCAGCTGGAGGCCGCCTGCAGGTTGAACCCCTCATAGGCGGCGGCTACCTGCATGTCGTTGAAGGCCGCCGCGGTGGCGGCAGTCAGCCGGTGGGGGCCGCGCCCCACCAGAATAAGGTGGCTCTCGTCGAGCCCCAGCAGTTGTTCCTGCGTCATGCCAGCAATCTCTCGAGCACCCCTTGGTACATGTCCCCCAGCAGATCCAGATCGTCCGCCTTCACGCACTCGTTCACCTTGTGAATGGTGGTGTTGACGGGGCCAAGTTCGATCACCTCGGCGCCAGTGGGGGCGATAAAGCGCCCGTCCGAGGTGCCACCAGTGGTGAGCAGGGCCGGTCGCTGACCGTTCACCGCCTCGATGGCCGCCACAGCGGCATCGAGCAGCGCGCCGGTGTCGGTGAGGAACGGCTGGCCGGAGAGGGTCCAGCTCAGCTGATAATCGAGGCCATGTTTATCCAGTAACGCTTCGACCCGCTCGCGGATATCCAGGTCGGTCAGTTCGGTACTGAAGCGGAAGTTGAACTGGACCTGCAGCTCGCCCGGAATGACGTTGGAGGCGCCGGTGCCGGCCGAGATGTTGGCGATCTGGAAGCTGGTGGGGGGGAAGTAGGCGTTGCCCTCATCCCACACGGTGGCAGCGAGTTCCGCCAGCGCTGGCGCGGCTTTGTGAATGGGGTTGTCAGCCAGATGGGGATAGGCGACATGGCCCTGCACCCCGCGCACCAGCAGATCGCCGGTGATGGAGCCGCGGCGGCCGTTCTTCACCACATCCCCGACCACGGCGGTGGAGGAGGGTTCACCGACGATGCACCAGCGGATCTTCTCGTTGCGGGCCTCCAGGGTATCGATCACCCGGGTGGTGCCATTGATAAAGGGCCCCTCTTCATCGGAGGTGATGAGAAAGGCGATGGACCCGGTGTGATCCGGATGCTCGGCCACGAAGCGCTCGACCGCCACCACCATGGCAGCCAGCGAGCCCTTCATGTCGGCGGCGCCGCGCCCATAGAGCACGCCATCCTTGATGGTCGGCTCGAACGGCGGGGTGTGCCATTTGTCCAGCGGCCCGGCGGGCACCACGTCGGTGTGGCCGGCGAAGCAGAACAGTGGCCCCTCGCTGCCACGACGGGCCCAGAGATTGGTGGTGTCCTCAAACACCATGGGCTCGATAACGAACCCGATCCTGGCGAGGCGCTCCGCCATCAGGGTCTGGCACCCTTCATCGAGGGGGGTAACGGAGGGGCGGCGGATCAGATCCTTGGCCAGTGCGATGACATCCGACATCAGTTGTCCTTAGTTGTCCTTAACGGGAGAAGAGGGATTGGTAGTGATCAGCCTTGAAACCCAGAGTCAGTTCGCCGTCACGGTCGAGCAGCGGGCGCTTGATCATGGCCGGATGTTCCAGCAGCAGGGCGCGCGCCTTGGTGGCATCGAGCCCCTGTTTGGCCTCATCCGGCAGGGCGCGGAAGGTGGTGCCGCGGCTGTTGAGCAGGGCTTCCCAGCCGAGTTTTGCCAGCCAGCTGTCCAGATCGTCCGGGTTCAGGCCGTCGGCGCGGTGGTCGTGAAAGCGGTAGTCGATACCGGCCTCATCCAGCCACTTGCGGGCTTTCTTGATGGTGTCGCAGTTCTTGATGCCATAGAGGGTGATGGCCATGGGGAGTCCTTCTCTTGTGGGCGCTGGCCGTGGCCGTGCCCGAAAATCCGAATCAACGCAGTGCAAGGGCCCGATTCTGGCATTGTGGCAATCCCATGGCAACGCCGATGGTCCGGCTCGCGGGTTTTACCGGAACTGGTCACACCTGAACGGCGATTTTGAGCACAAGGTCAGAAGCAGTGGGGCTGGCATGCCCGATGGGGTTGGGCATTGCGGGAGAAGATCGACTATTGCAGGAGAAAAAGAGAAGGGGGCAAACGCCAGATAGCCAAAACGCGCCAGCGGGCGCGTTTTGGTCGGCATTATCAATGCACCTCAATCAGTGCAGGGTGGTCCACTCATGGTCAAAGACCCGGGCCCGTTCCCAGGGTGCATCAGGCAGGCTGGAAGAGAGGCCAGTGTATTTGCCCACGTCATCCACCACGATGGCGGAGAGGATCGGCAGGTTGTTTTCGGTGCAGTACATGCGGATGCGTTGCAGCAGGGTGCGCAGTTCATCCTGGCACTGCTCCAGCCCGGCCTGCTTGGCCAGTTTGGAGTAACGAATGGTAGTGCGTTCCTTTGCAGACTCGACGAGGATGTCCCACAGCTTGTAGTCGCAGGTCGAAGCACCTGCGGTGGCTTGGCTTGTCATAACTCTCTCCGGCGCGAAATGGTCGCTATATGTCGAAGCGCATCTTCGCCAGTTCGGCGCCGTCATATGTTGATCCAACGCAAAAAAGAGGGGAGTCGCGTCACACAATTCCCGGATATGGGGTGATAAAGGTTTTCCGGCAGTTGAAATAACGAAAAATTGTTACATGTCCGACATATTATGCTAATGAATCACGGTGACGGCACCTTTATTGATAGGGATCAAAGGCAAACAGTGGTCAGATCACTAGATTTCGCTCTTCGATAAATTTATCAGGAGTGAATATTGGAACTTTTATTCGTCTTGCTCGTTCTGGTCGCCGTGGTCTACGGCATCATCAAGGATTACAACCCGCAGGCGGTGTTGGCGCTGGCGGGCATGGCCATTTTTGCAGTGGCCTACTGGTTGGGGCTGCACCCCATTCTCCCCGCTGACAAGAGCACCGGCTTCGCCCTGTTCGACCTGTTCGAAGTGTTCAAGGGGATCTTCTCCTACCGCGCGGCGGGCCTCGGCCTCACCATCATGGCGGTGGCGGGCTTTGCCACCTACATGTCCCATATCGGGGCCTCCCAGGCGCTGGTGCGGGTGGCGGTCAAACCGGTGGCGGGCATCCAGTCCAGCTATCTGATGCTCTCCATCTGTTATCTGGTGGCGGTATTCGTCTCCCTGTTCGTCACCTCCGCCACCGGCCTTGGCCTGCTGTTGATGGTCACCATGTATCCGGTGATGCGCAACCTCGGCATCAGCCCGGCCTCCGCCTGTGGTGTCATCGCCACCTCACAGGCGTTTGAAATTGGCCCGACCCAGACCAACGCCATCTTCTCCGCCGGCCAATCCGGCATGGATCCGACCAGCTATTTCGTTGACTACCAGATCTGGCTGGTGGCTCCCATGCTGCTGGTGACCATGGTGCTGCACTTCTTCTGGCAGCGTCACTGCGATCGCAAGGATGGCTGGGATCCTGCGCTCCATCGCGGCGATCACGCCGAGCTGGACGAGCAGGGCACCGAGAGCGTGCAGGCGCCTACCTGGTATGCCTTGCTGCCGATCATCCCCTTCGTGCTGATGATGACCTTCTCCAAGCTGCTGGTGAGCGACATCAAGATGAGCGTGGAGGTGGCCATGCTGCTGTCTGTCTTTATCGGCATGCTGTGCGAGCTGCTGCGTAGTCGCTCGGTGCGTACCGCTTTTGCCGGGCTATCGAGCTTCCTCGACGGTATGGGCAAGGTGTTTGGCCCCGTGGTGGCGCTCATCGTCTGTGCCGAGCTGTTTGCCGAATCCCTCAAGGCCATCGGCGCCATCGATACCCTGCTGCACTCTGCCAGCAATGCCGGTATCGGCAGCGGTCTGATGACCCTGGTGATGGTGGCGCTGATCATGGTGGCGGCGGTCATCATGGGCTCCGGCAACGCGGCGTTCCTCAGCTTCTCGACCCTGGCACCGGCGGTGGCGGCCAAGTTTGGCGTACCTGCGGTGACCATGCTGCTGCCGATGCAGCTCGCTTCCAGTATCGGCCGCACCGTCTCTCCCATCGCAGCGGTACTGATC
The DNA here is from genome assembly GCF_040907945.1 of Aeromonas sp. s11. Taxonomy (NCBI): domain Bacteria; kingdom Pseudomonadati; phylum Pseudomonadota; class Gammaproteobacteria; order Aeromonadales; family Aeromonadaceae; genus Aeromonas; species Aeromonas sp. s11. The sequence goes on from NZ_JBFOCU010000024.1 coordinate 222,342, forward strand.
GCCTGTGCGGGGATTGCCAAGGTATCTCCCTTTACCGTGGTCAAACGCACCAGCGTGCCGATGGCGGGGGCGCTGGTGACGGCGCTGACCCTCAACTATCTGCTGTTCATGTAGTGATGTGGGTTATGTAGTGGTGTTTGGAATTTACCGGTCGGGCGGGTGGCATGGCTGCCCGCCTTTTTCTCACTGTGTCGCATTGTTGCAATAGACGATCGGCCATCAACGCTGATTGTTGCATGGAGAAGATAATGACAGTTGTAAAGAGCCCGTTTTCCCTCGATAACTATCTGGCCGATTTGGCCCCGCTCATCAACCTCGATTGCGGTACTCGCACCCCGGCCGGGGTAGCGAAAGTGGCCGACATCATGACCGAGAAATATGAGGCCATCGGCTGGCAGGTGACCCGCCACCAGTTCGCTGCCGAGTGCGGCCCCTGCCTCGAGATCACCAATGCGCCGGGTGCCGATCACTACGACGTGATGCTGTGCGGCCACATGGATACCGTCTTCCCCGAGGGGACGGCGGCCAAGCGCCCGCTGAAAATCGAAGGCAATCAAGCCTTTGGTCCCGGTGTGTCGGACATGAAGAGCGGCCTGCTCTCTATCTGGTATGCCCTCAAAGAGATGGATCCGGCATTGCTTGCCAAGCTCAAGGTGCTGGTCTGCTACAACTGCGACGAAGAGATTGGCTCCCCCTGGTCCAAGGATTGGCTGGTGAAAAAAGCCAAACAGAGTGGCTGCGTGCTGGTGGCCGAGGCAGCCCGTTCCAATGGGGATCTCATCAGCGCCCGCAAGGGCAATGCCAAGTACCGCATCACCTTCCACGGCAAGGCCTCCCACGCCGGTTCGGCCCTGACCGAAGGTGTCTCTGCTATCACCGAGCTGGCGCATTGGGTGCTGGCCATCAACGAGCAGGTCAACATGACCACGGGCACCACCATGAACGTCGGCGTGGTACAGGGCGGCACCGGTGTCAACGTGGTACCGGACTTTGCCGAGGCGATCGTGGATTTGCGCTTCTGGAGCAACGAAGAGGCCGCTGCGGTGCACGACCGGCTCACCTTTATGGCCAACAACCCCTTCCTCGCGGGTTGTCGGGTCGAGGTGGATCGCCAGACCTTCAAGCCGGCGATGCGCCCGAGCGGTGACACCGAGGCGCTGATGGCGCTGGTGGAGGCGGCAGCCAAGGAGGAGGGGATCCCCTTCAACTGGCTGGAGGCCGGTGGCGGCTCGGATGCCAACTTCACCGCCGCCGCGGGGGTGCCGTCGCTGGATGGTTTCGGCCCCATGGGCGGTGGTTTCCACTCGGAGGCGGAGTTCCTGCTGCTGGAGAGCATCGAGCCGCGCATCCGCCTGCTGCAGCGGGTGCTGGGCAAGCTGGCAAAATAAGCCGGTCTATCCCTTGTTCGGGTCGTCATGGCCCGCTCAAAACTGGTCCGCTCAAATCCAAACGGGAGGCTGTTGCCTCCCGTTTTTTTATCTCGATTTTTCGCGCGCTAAGTGAGTTGGCTGCTTGCTTGCGGCCGTTACCCCTGCGGTTCGGCCAGATAGGCCAGGTGATCCTGCCGCGCCACCAGCCAGTCATCGAGGCGCAGCGGGGCGGCAAAGCCCGGGCCGTCGGTCACCATGGTGTGGTACTCCCCCTGCTCGCCGCAGGCATCGAAGCCTTCGCGCTCGGCCAGTTGTTGCAACTCGGCGAGGGTGGCGGCATCGAGGGTGCGCCCAGTCCACTCGGGAGCCAGCACCCGGGTATCGACGCAGGAGAGGTGGGCGACGATGCCGCGTGCCAGCAGATCCGCCAGCAGTGCCTCGCGGGAGAGTTGCCAGAGCGGGGTATGGACGGTGAGATCCAGCGGGCGGCAGCGTTCGCGGATCCAGTTAGGCGCACCGCCCACGCTGTCGATATCGCCGGTGACTACGCCATCGAGTTGCCACTCCTCCTTGAGCCGCGCCAGTGCCCGCTCATAACCGAGATCGAACGGCGCTTCTATGGTGACCAGCAGATGGGGCAGCCCGAGGGTTTCCGCCTGACGGCGCACCAGCGGCAAGGGGTGAGCGAGAAATCGGGGCTCTGGCGGGGCAAAGGTGGCCAGTGCCATCACCTGATGGCCCGCTTGGCGAGCATGACAGAGGGCCAGCATGGCATCTTTGCCACCGCTCCAGAGCAGGATGACGCGAGACATGGATGAGATTCCGGTGGTGAACGAGGGGGCATGCTACCCAGCGGCGTGGGCAGAGGTAAAGGTATTGTGTCCGGAAATGGCGGCGGGAAAGGGTTGGGGTCACAGAGCGGGAAAAAAGCAGGCCCCCGAAGCGGGGGCCTGTATTGCAATAGCGTGGTAAACGCGACTGCGATTAGAGCAGGATGCTGGTGAGGATAAAGCCCAGCGAGCAGGAGGTCACCACCCCGATCAGCCCCGGAATGATGAAGCTGTGGTTGATGATGAACTTGCCGATGCGGGTGGTGCCGGAGCGGTCGAAACCGATACAGGCCAGATCGCTCGGGTAGGTCGGCAGCACGAAGTAGCCGTAGCTCGCCGGCAGGAAGGCGATCAGCAGCTTGGGTTCGACACCCAGCGCCAGACCCATGGGGGCGATGGCGGTGAGGGCGGCGGCCTGGCTGTTTACCAGCTTGGAGATGAGGAACAGCACCAGGGCGTAGGTCCAGGGCTGGGCCTGTACCACATGGGCCAAAGTCTCTTTGAGCAGGGGCATGTGCGCCTGGAAGAAGGTCTCACTCATCCATGCCACCCCGAATACGGAGAAGATGGCGACCATGCCCGCCTTGAAGACGGCACCGTTGGCGATCTCGCCCGGCTTGACCTTGCAGCGCATCAGGATGATGGCACCGGCGATCAGCATCATCATCTGGATCACCAGGTTCATGGAGAGCGGGCCGGTTTTGTCCTTGATGGTGAACACCGGACGCAGACCTTCGTTGGCACCGAGCAATACCACGGCAGCGATGGCGGCGAAGAAGATCCAGGTAGACCAGTAGGCCTCTTTCGGGAACTTGGTGTTGAGCAGGGTTTCACCACCGCCGTAGATGAAGGCGCGCTGCTCCGGGTCTTTGATCTTGGCCTGGAACTCTTCGTCCTTGTCCAGATCCTTGCCGCGACGCAGGCTCCACAGGGCCGCCACGATGACACCGGTCAGGGAGGAGGGGATGGCGATCATCAGGATGTCGAGCAGGCCGTAAGCCTGACCGATACCGTGACCGGCCGCCAGAATGGAGACCATGGAGACCACGGCAACGGAGACCGGGGAGGCGCAGATGGCCATCTGGGAGGCAACGGAGGCAACAGCCATCGGGCGCTCGGGGCGGATGTTCTTTTGCAGCGCGATGTCAGCGATGATGGGGAACATGGTGTAGACCACGTGGCCGGTACCGCACAGGAAGGTGAGGGTCCAGGTCGTGAGCGGCGCCAGGATAGTGATGTATTGCGGGTGACGGCGCAGCAGACGCTCGGCCACTTGCATCATCAGGTTGAGGCCACCGGCAGTCTGCAGGGTGGCGGCACAGCCGATCACCGCCAGAATGGTCAGCATTACCTGAACAGGCGGTTCGCCCGGCACCAGGCCGAAGACGAAGGTCAGCAGGAAGAGACCGATACCACTGATGAGACCGAGTCCCATGCCCCCAAAGCGGGTACCCAGCAGCAAGCAGCCGAGTACCACCAAAAATTCCATCAAGATCATTCCGTTACCTCGTGTGATTCAACCCATATTGCCGCGGGTAGCCTGAACCATGAATTGTCATTGTCTGTTTTATTTAGCCCAAAAGGGTTAGTTGCTATTCTGCTCCCCTGAAAAAGTGAAAAAATTGAGTTACTTCAATAACTCGATGAATTTTTGATTAAACCACTTAAAAACCACGTACTAACAAAAACATCATTTTTTCACAAAGTGGTATCACTCGGGGCCAAGCCAGCGGGTGGTCATGGGGGCAGCACAGAGTGGCAGCAGGGCTGCAGGGGAGGGGCATAAAAAGGGCTCGATTGCGGCAGAAGAGGGTGAAAAAGCCAGCGCTCAGGCTATTTTTGCCAGCAAGGGCTGACTTCGGCGGGTTGGCTCATTTGGCCGCAGGTGCTTGCTGCAGATAGCGGCGCTGATAATCCTCGCTCAGCTTGGCAATATCCAATCTGGCAATGGCCTGCGCCACCCGTTGCTGCAACGCCTGCTGATCGGGGCGAAACATGATGTGCAGGCTCTTGTGTTCGAGGATCTTCGGGTGAAATTGCAATCCGGCGCTGCTCAGCTTGCGATCATGGTTGATTAGCCAGTGAAAGACATCCCGGTCGATCACCGCCAGATCGAGCCGGTCGCGCTGTAATTTGCGCAGGTTGAGCAGGTCTGCATCGACGGCGGCAGTGTTGAGGTGCTTGCTGGCCATCAGGGCATCGAATTCACGGGTGTTGACGTACCCCTCCACCACGCCGATCCGGTAGGGGGCGAGATCCGTGAGCTGTTGCCAGGGGATGGGGTGGCCTGAGCGCTGCGCCATGCCCAGCACGCTATCGCCCACGCTGGGGGAGCTGCGCCACAGGGTCGGCAGGGTATCGGAGAGGTACTCGGGAAAATAGCCGCTATAAGGCTGGGTCGGGTCGGCCGCCAGCCGCACCGCCCGCTGCCAGGGGTAGAAGTCGAATGTCACTTCCAGTCCCGCTTCGGCAAAGGCGCGCTTGACGATATGACCGGTAAGGCCGCCATCGGGCAGGCTCTGGCTGGTGTAGGGTGGCCACTCCAGGGTGGTCAGACGAACGGGCTCGGCCCACAGTTGAACAGGCATGCAGGACAGCAGTAGCGAAAGCAGCAGGCGATATCCCATAGGCGACGAGTTCCTTGTGCCGGTTGATCCTGAGTATCACCCATAACGGTGACAATAAAAAAGCCGACCCGCAGGTCGGCTTTTGCAATGCAGTGGCAAGATGCCGCTGATCAGAACTCGGCGGTACGCGGAGTACGCGGGAACGGGATCACGTCGCGGACGTTGCCCATGCCGGTCACGTAGACCACCAGACGCTCGAAGCCCAGACCGAAGCCGGAGTGCGGGACTGTGCCGTAGCGACGCAGGTCGCGGTACCACCAGTAATCTTCCTTGTTCAGGCCCATCTCGGCCAGACGGGCATCCAGCACGTCCAGACGCTCTTCACGCTGGGAACCACCGATGATCTCGCCGATGCCCGGTGCCAGTACGTCCATCGCGGCAACGGTCTTGCCGTCGTCGTTGAGGCGCATGTAGAAGGCCTTGATATCTTTCGGGTAGTTCTTCACCACCACCGGAGACTTGAAGTGTTCCTCGGCCAGATAGCGCTCGTGCTCGGAGGAGAGATCGATACCCCAGGAGACCGGGAACTCGAACTTCTTGCCGCAGTTTTTCAGCACTTCGATGGCGTCGGTGTAGTCGATCTGGGCGAAGTCGGAGGAGACGAAACGCTCCAGACGGCCGATGGCATCCTTGTCCACGTGCTGGGCGAAGAACTCCAGATCGTCGCGACGCTCGGTCAGTACGGCGTTGAAGACATACTTCAGCATGGCTTCGGCCAGTGCGGCGTTATCTTCCAGATCGTTGAAGGCCACTTCCGGCTCAACCATCCAGAACTCGGCCAGGTGGCGGCTGGTGTTGGAGTTTTCAGCGCGGAAGGTCGGGCCGAAGGTGTAGACCTTGGAGAGGGCGCAGGCATAGGTTTCGGCGTTCAGCTGGCCGGATACGGTCAGGAAAGCCTCTTTGCCGAAGAAATCTTCGTTGTAGTCCACCTTGCCGGCGTCGGTGCGCGGCAGGTTTTCCATGTCCAGAGTGGAGACGCGGAACATCTCGCCGGCACCTTCGGTGTCGGAAGCGGTGATGAGCGGGGTCGCAACCCAGAGGAAACCCTCTTCGTGGAAGAAGCGGTGGATGGCTTGCGCCAGGCAGTGACGAACGCGGGTCACGGCGCCAACGATGTTGGTGCGCGGGCGCAGGTGAGCCTGTTCACGCAGGTATTCGATGCTGTGGCGCTTGGCGGCCATCGGGTAGGTGTCCGGATCTTCGACCCAGCCGACTACCTTCACCTCGGTCGCCTGCAGTTCGAAAGCCTGGCCGCTGCCCTGAGAGGCGGCAACCACGCCGGTCACTTCCACGGAGCAGGCAGTGGTCAGACGCAGCACTTCATTCTCGTAATTGGCCAGGGTATTGGGGACAACTGCCTGTACCGGATGGAAACCGGAGCCATCGGAAATGGCCAAAAATGAGATCCCCGCCTTGGAATCACGGCGAGTCCGGATCCACCCTTTGACAGTTTGGGTGGTGCCGACCGGATACTTACCGGCCAGCACATCTACTACGGATGCGTGCGTCATCGAAATATTGTCTCCAGCTTGTTCTTGCAGCGCTATTTGCAACACTAGGGAGTCTGGCCCGGGCACAGATGGCCCACCATGGCAGACTAAGCCGTCAATCTTACCCGCGCGGGTTTGATAAACAAGCAAAAATGTCGGACTCTGGTGGGGTTTTCGGCATGGTTCACTCAACAAGAGTGTCACGGGCGCAGGAGAGGTGGGTGAAAGATCGGCGGCATGGGCCAGATTGGCTGACACGGGTGTTGCAGGGGCTGGTGATGCTCTGCTGGGGCGGCTTTATCGTGCTGCTTTCCCTTTACCACTATGCCCGGCCCGAAATTGCCTACGGTTTTCTGGTCTATGGCGGGATCGAGGTGCGCGATTATTGGGACCCGGCCCTTACCCCCTGGCTGGTCTACGGGCTCTGGAGCTGCTGCGCCCTGACGCTGGCGGTGTTGCTGCTGGAGCGCAAGCGCAGCCGCCGTCAGGATGACTCCCGGCATGTCAATCTGGCCATCCTGCTATTGGTGCTGATCGCCAGCTTGCTCTTCTACTACGTCGGTTAAGCGCCCGCCTCAGCGGGGCTGATCCGGCTCCTGCCTGCTGGCCTTGGTGCGCTTGCCGAGCTGGCGCTCCACGCTGTCGAGCATCTGGTTGTAGGCCACCGCCACCCGGCCAATCTCGTCGCCGTCATCCCCCTCCAGCCGGTGACCGAAGTCGTGCAGGTCAGTCGCCTCTTCCATGGAGCGGGTCAACTGGTTGAGGGGGCGCACGATCCAGGTGCGGATGACCCAGAGGGTCAGCAGCAGTCCCATCCCGAAGATGCCGGTGAGGATCAGCGCCGAGGTGAGGATATTCTGCTCGACCCGGGTAAACAGCGAATCGAGGGAGTAGTCAAAGCGCACCGCACCAAGCACGGTGTTCTCCGGCACCAGATGACAGCTGGTGCAGTCGGTGCCGCGAAAATCCTTCTTGGCCAGCAGCGGTCGGGTCACTACCAGACGGCTGTGCATGCCGTTGTGCACCACCTCCAGACTCCCTTTGCCCGCCAGTGCCAGCTCATCAAACTCATCTTTTACCTGCTCTGTCTCCCGTCCCGGCCCGAACTGTTTGCTCACCGCATCGCCACGGACGATGCGGGCATCCTCCACATGGGCATGGTCGAGAAATTTGCCGCGCAGGGTATCGCGGGCATCCATCTTGCCGGTCAGCATCAGCATGTTGAGGCCGTCGAAATAGGCTTCGGTCTGCTCGCGGCTCTGCTCCTTGATGAGGGTCAGGATGAGATCGCGCTCGCGCACCGCCTGATAGGCTGCGGAGAAGACCAGTACCATGGAGAAGATGAAGAGCAGGAAAAAGTTGATTTTGGCAGCAATGGAGAGGCGCATGAGCAGTCTTTCTTGATGGTAAAACCGCAGCAGTTTACCCCTCTTGGGGCCTCAGGTCTGGTGTTTTGCTCACATTACGGCAAGTGAAAGCGCACTGAAGTGGATAAAGTTGCCCTCTTTATATATCAAATGCCGGTAGTCAAACGGGCGGCAGCGATGGCCGCCCGCTGCATGCATTAAAACTCGCCTTCGGCGATGGCCTGACGGATGGCGCCGGTCAATACCCGTAGCTCTTCAGGGGTGATGACGAAGGGGGGCATCAGGTAGACCAGCTTGCCAAAGGGGCGGATCCAGGCGCCCAGTTCGACAAACTTGCGCTGGATGCGCGCTACATCCACCCGCTCTTTCATCTCCACCACCCCGATGGCGCCGAGCACCCGCACATCCGCGACCGCCGGGTGCAGGGTCAGCTCTACCAGTTCTGTTCGCAGCTGATGCTCGATGGTGCGCACCCGCTCCTGCCACGGTGAGGCCAGCAGCAGATCGATGGAGGCGTTGGCCACCGCGCAGGCGAGGGGATTACCCATAAAGGTGGGGCCGTGCATAAAGACCCCCGCCTTGCCGTCACAGATGGTATGGGCGACCTGCTCGGTGGTCAGGGTCGCCGAGAGGGTGAGGTAGCCGCCGGTAAGCGCCTTGCCCAGACACATGATGTCGGGGCTGATCCCCGCCCAGTCGCATGCAAACAGCTGGCCGGTGCGGCCAAAGCCGGTGGCAATCTCGTCAGCAATCAGCAGCACGCCGAATTCGTCGCACAGGGCGCGCACCCACTGCAGATAGCGGGGGTGATAGAAGCGTATGCCGCCAGCGCCCTGCACTATGGGCTCAAGCACGATGGCGGCGATCTCCTCGTGATGATCCGCCATGAGTGTCGCCAGCTCCACCACGCACTGCTCATCCCACTCGGCGTGGAAGCGACAGCTGGGGGCATCGACAAAATAGTGTTCCGGCAGGAATCCCTTGTAGAGCTCATGCATGCCGCCATCGGGATCGCAGACGCTCATGGCGCCAAAGGTGTCGCCGTGATAGCCGCTGCGCAGGGCGACAAATTTGGCTCTGGGCGTCCCCCTGGCGTGCCAGTACTGCTGGGCCATCTTGAGTGCCACTTCCACTGCCACCGAGCCGGAATCGGCCAGAAATACCCGATCAAGCCCCTTCGGAGTGATCTCCACCAGCTTGCGGCAGAGCTCGACCGCCGGGGCGTGGGTGAGGCCGCCAAACATCACGTGGGACATCTTGCCGAGCTGGGAGGTGGCGGCAGCATCCAGCTCCGGCACCTGATACCCGTGCACGCAAGCCCACCAGGAGCTCATGCCATCCACCAGTTTGCGGCCATCGCTGAGGGTGATGGTCACCCCTTTGGCGCTGGCCACTTCATAGCAGGGTAGGGGGTGAGTGAGGGAGGTATAGGGGTGCCAGATGTGGTGCAGGTCGAATTCTTGATTGGTCATTTGTTGTTCTATTGTCAATTGGTTTGATCTGGTCGGTGTTGACAGTCTACGCGTGCTCTCTACACTAGCCAACAATTTCAGCCACTTGGCACTGCGCATCACCCTGAGCGCGCAGGCCCGGCGGCGGGTTTTGTGGCCGTCCATCCCAAGATGGCGGGCGCAGGATCCCACTAATAACAACCGGAAGCCATGTATGAATGCTCTCACCGCGGGCGGTCACGCCCTTCGTCATGACTGGACCCTCGCCGAGGTTCAGGCCCTGTTTGCCCTGCCGTTCAACGATCTGCTGTTTCAGGCCCAGACCGTCCACCGCGCCCACTTTGACCCGAATGAAGTGCAGGTGAGTACTTTGCTCTCCATCAAGACCGGCGCCTGCCCGGAAGATTGCAAATACTGCCCCCAGAGCGCCCGTTACCACACCGGTCTTGAGGCCGAGCGGCTGATGGAGGTGGAGAAGGTGCTGGAGCGGGCCCGCGAAGCCAAGGCCAACGGCTCGTCACGCTTTTGCATGGGGGCCGCCTGGCGCAACCCCAAAGAGAAGGACATGCCCTACATCATCCGGATGATCGAGGAGGTGCGCGGGCTCGGTATGGAGACCTGCATGACGCTAGGGATGCTCACCGCCGATCAGGCGGCCCGTCTTGGCGCTGCGGGGCTCGATTACTACAACCACAACCTCGATACCTCGCCCGAGTTTTACGGCGAGATCATCTCTACCCGCACCTATCAGGATCGACTCGATACCCTGGAGCATGTGCGCGGTGCCGGGATGAAGGTCTGCTCCGGCGGTATCGTCGGCATGGGCGAGCAGGCCAAAGACCGTGCGGGCCTCTTGATGGCGCTCGCCAACCTGCCGCGGCACCCGGAGAGTGTGCCCATCAACATGCTGGTCAAGGTGAAGGGAACGCCGCTGGAGGATCAGGAGAACCTCGATCCGTTCGAATTTATCCGCACCATCGCCGTGGCACGGATCATGATGCCCGCCTCCCATGTGCGCCTCTCAGCCGGGCGGGAGAAGATGAATGAGCAGATGCAGGCCATGTGTTTTATGGCCGGGGCCAACTCCATTTTCTATGGCTGCAAGTTGCTGACCACCCCCAACCCGGACGAAAACAGCGATATGCAGCTGTTCAAGCGGCTCGGCATTCGCCCTGCCCAGCGGGCCCAGAAGCCGGATCAGGTTCAAGAAGAGGAGCTGCTGGCCGAGGTGAGTCGCCAGAGCGAGCCTGCCGAGATGTTTTATGACGCCACCCGCCCCCGTGCAGGGGCTGCGCGGTCATGAACGGCCCTGCAGTAACGGGCCCCTTTGTGTTGGGCACGGCTCTGGCCGAGCGCGAGCAGGTGGGTCTGCTGCGCAACCGCATCGCGACCGACGGGGCGAGTGGCGGGCGGCTCAAGGTTGCGGGGCGCGACTACCTCAACTTTTCCGCCAACGACTATCTGGGACTGGCGGATCACGGCGCCATCAAGGCCGCCTTCAACGCGGGGATTGAACGTTATGGCACGGGCTCCGGCGCCTCGCCGCTGGTGACCGGGTACAGCCGAGCCCACCAACAGCTTGAGGAGACCCTGGCCGAGTGGTTCGGGGTGGAGGCGGTGCTGCTGTTCAACTGCGGTTTTTCGGCCAATCAGGCGGTGCTCAAAGCGCTGCTCGGCAAGGAACATCTGCTGTGGCAGGACAAACTCAACCACGCCTCTTTGCAGGAGATGGGCAGCCAGCTCCCTTGCAAGATGAAGCGTTTTGCCCACAACGATATGGCGGCCCTTGAACGGCAGCTTGAGCCAAATCGCGGATTGATTGTGTCGGAAGGGGTGTTCAGCATGGACGGGGATCAGGCTCCCTGGCGCGAGCTCGCAACAATCGCCGCCCAGAGCGGCAACTGGCTGATGATCGACGATGCCCACGGCCTCGGCGTGCTGGGCCCTGAGGGACGCGGCACGCTGGCCGCACAAGGGGTGAACCCGGCCTGCGTACACATCCAGATGGGCACTTTTGGCAAGGCGCTCGGGGTTGCCGGTGCCTTTGTCGGCGGCAGCCGCGAGCTGGTGCAGTATCTGGTCAACTTCGCTCGCCACTATGTCTACAGCACCCATATGCCCGCCGCGCAGGCCTGTGCGGTGAGCAAGAGTATCCAACTGGTACGCGCCGCCGAGGATGCCCGCGCCCATCTTGGCCAGCTGATCGCCCGCTTCCGGCAAGGGGCAAAGGCGCAGGGTTGGCAACTGGGGGAGAGCGATACCCCCATCCAGCCGCTGCTGGTGGGGGAGAGCGTTGCTGCTTTGCAACTGGCTGAACGGCTGCGGGAGCGCGGCGTCTGGGTGAGCGCCATCCGCCCGCCCACTGTGCCGGTCGGTACGGCCCGGCTGCGTATTACCCTGAGTGCGGCTCACCGCGAGCAGGATCTGGATCGCCTGCTCGATGCCTTGGGGGTCTGCCCTGCAGCGACAACGCTTGGGGAGGCTCACCATGACTGAGCGTTTTCAAACGGTCGACAAGGCGCAGCTTGCTCGCCGTTTCGGCGCCGCCGCTCGTCATTACGATGCCCATGCCCGCTTTCAACAGGAGGTGGGTCAGGCGCTGCTGGAATGGATGCCGAGCAGTCCGGTTGGCACTGATCTGACGGTGAGCGGGCTGGATCTGGGCTGCGGCACCGGCTTTTTCTTGCCCCAACTGGCGAACCGTTGTCACCAGCTGGTGGGGCTGGATCTCGCCCCCGGCATGCTGGCGCAGGCCGCCTTGCGTGGCAGCGGCGCCCGCCTGCTCTGCGGCGATGCGGAGCAGCTTCCTTTCGCCGATAACGCGTTCGATTGGATTTTCTCCAGTCTGGCGCTGCAGTGGTGCGAGCGTCCGGCCCAGGCTTTCGGCGAGCTGCTGCGGGTGGTCAAACCGGGCGGCCAGATCTTTTTCTCGACCCTGCTCGATGAGTCGCTCTGGCAGTTGCGAGCCGCCTGGCAGCAGCTTGATGGTCGCGCCCATGTCAATCGCTTCCTCAGCCTGCCACAATTGGAGCAGGCGCTGGCTAGCGCTGGGGTATCTGCTCCCGAGCTGCGTTGTATCACCTGGGATCTCGCCTATCTTGAATTGCCGCAGTTGTTGCGCGATCTCAAGGGGATTGGGGCCAATCAGATCAATGACAATCAGGGGAGTGCCGCCCCGGCCGGTCTGAGCGGTCGCGCCAGATTGCAGCAGCTGACTCAGGCGTATGAGGCGTTTCGCCAGCCCGATGGCAGGCTGGTCGCCAGTTATCGGGTGTGCCTCGGCCGCCTCAGCAAGCCTCGCTGAGCGCCGGGAATCGCATTGTGTGCAGGGTAGTCAACGGGCCCTGCCAAGGAGAGAACCGTATGAAATCATTCTTTATCACCGGCACCGATACCGATGTGGGCAAGACGCTGGTGGCGCGCACCCTGCTGCGCGAATTCAGCGCACAGGGAATCAAGTGCGCGGGCTACAAGCCGGTCTCGGCCGGATGTGCCCGCACTCCGGACGGGCTGCGCAATCTGGATGCCGTTCTGTTGCAGGAGGCGGCGAGTCTGCCGCTGCCCTATGAGGTGGTCAATCCGTTCGCCTATGAGCCGCCGATTGCGCCCCACATCGCCGCCAGCGAGGCGCGCCAGCCTATCACCATGCAGGGGTTGAGCGAGGGGTTGCGCAAGATTGAACAGGCCGGGGCCGAACTGGCGGTAGTGGAAGGGGCGGGGGGCTGGTATCTGCCGCTCGATCGCAAGCATCTGCTGTCGGACTGGGTGAAACAGGAGAACATGGCGGTGATCATGGTGGTGGGGGCCAAGCTGGGTTGCCTCAACCATGCGCTGCTCACCTTTGCCGCCATTCGCAATGATCAGCTGCCGGTGGCGGGGTGGGTAATTAATCGGCTCCATGGTTCCATGAGCCATTATCAGGAAAATCTGGACACCCTGAGGGGCTTGCTGCCAGCCCCCTTCCTCGGCGAAATTCCGTTTATAAACAATCCGCTTGAAGCCGATTTGCAGGGGCGTCTCGATATCTCGCCGCTACTTTGACGGCATATTCAGCGAACATTCATCGAATCTCCCTAGAATGTCGACATTAACATGATCAGGTGGGGATCCCGAGTGATCCCCGGTCATGTCCCTTATCTTCACAAGGAGTCTATATGAAGCGAATTATGCTATTCCTGGTGACCAACCTGGCCGTCATGCTGGTGCTGGGGGTGGTACTCAATATCCTGTTCTCGGTTCTGGGGATCAACAAGTCCAGCATTTCCGGGCTGTTGGTGTTCTGTGCCGTGTTCGGTTTTGGGGGTTCCTTTATCTCCTTGCTGATGTCCAAGTGGATGGCCAAGCGCAGCTATGGCGTCCAGGTCATCGAGCAACCCCGTAACGAGACCGAGCACTGGCTGGTGAGTACTGTGGCCCGTCAGGCCCGCGAAGCGGGTATCAAGATGCCGGAAGTGGGGATCTACGACTCTCCCGAGATGAACGCCTTTGCCACCGGTGCCCGCCGCGATGATTCGCTGGTGGCGGTCTCCTCCGGCCTGCTCTACAGCATGAGCCGTGACGAGGCGGAAGCGGTACTGGCCCACGAGGTGAGCCACGTGGCCAATGGCGACATGGTGACCCTGACCCTGATCCAGGGGGTGGTGAACACCTTCGTGATGTTCTTCGCCCGGATCGTGGCTGGCGTGATCAGCAACTTCTTCAGCTCCAACAACGAGGAAGAGAGCAGCAGTACCGGCGGTTTTGCCTACATGATCACCGTGTTCGTGCTGGAAATGCTGTTCGGTATTCTGGCCTCCATCATCGTCATGTGGTTCAGCCGTCAGCGTGAGTTCCGTGCCGATGCCGGTGCCGCCAAGCTGGCCGGTCGCGACAAGATGATTGCCGCCCTTGAGCGCCTCTCCCGCGGTGCCGAGCCTCAGTTGGAAGGCTCAATGATGGCCTTTGGCATCAACGGCAAGCGCTCCATGAGCGAGCTGTTCATGAGCCACCCGCCCATCGAGCAGCGTATCGCCGCCCTGCGTGGTTGATAGATACTGAATGACGGGGAATACCCTGAATAAAAACGGCTGCCTTCGGGCAGCCGTTTTGCTTTTCAGCGTTCTTTAAAGCTTGAAGTGTCCCATCTCCTGGCGCAGTACCCGTGACAGCTGCTTGAGCTTGGCCGCCTCTTGGGACACGTGACGGGCGGCATCCCCCGATTGCTCGGAGAGGGAGGTGATGTTGCCGACGGTCGAGACCACCTCGTTGGCGGCGGTGGACTGCTCGCGCAGGGTGTGGCTGATCTCTCCCATCAGGCCGGTGAGGTTGGAGGCGTGGCTCTGGATGCTGGCGATCGCCTCGCCGGTCTGGTTAGCCAGCGTGACCCCGCGGGAGACGTTGTTGACCGTGTTTTCCATGCTGCGGATGGAGGCATCCGCCCCGCTCTGGATTTTGCTAATCATCCCGGTGATCTGCTGGGTTGAGGCCGCCGAGCGGCTGGCCAGATTGCGCACCTCGTCGGCCACCACCGCAAAGCCGCGACCCTGTTCACCGGCCCGCGCTGCCTCGATGGCCGCGTTGAGAGCCAGCAGGTTGGTTTGATCGGCGATACCGCGGATCACCCCGATGATCTCCGAAATCTGCTGGGTATGGCCGTTGAGCTCGGAGATGGTGCTGGCCGCATCCCCCACCGTGGTGGAGATATTCTCGATGCTGCCAAGCGTCTCTTTAATGACCCCTGACCCCTCCTCCAGGGTATTGGCGGAGACCTTGCTCAGCTCGTCGGCATGGGTGGCGTTGTCGGAGAGGTGGCTGATGCTCACTACCAGCTCCTCTATGGCGGCGGCCATGGTCTGGGTGCTGGTTTGCTGATCGGTGGCAAACTGGGCAGTCTGCTCGGCGATCTGGGCGATGCTGTCGGCAGAGTGGGACAACTCCTCGGTGGAGTGGGAGACCTTGGCGATGATCCCCTTGAGGGTGGTCTGCATACCGCCGAGCAGACCGATCAGGCTCTCTTTCGATCCTGGCGGCACCTTGATGGGGCGCGAGAAGTCCCCTTCCGCCATCATATGGAGATCGGTCTTGAGCTGTTCGACCGAGGTGCCCACCAGATCGAGCAGGGAGCGATAGGTGCGCCAGAGGAAGAACATCAACACCAGACCGAGGGCGATAAAGAGATAGCGCAGCATGTCGGTATTGGCGATGGCGCTCTCGACTGCCTCGTGGTTGCGCTGCTCCATCATCACGTAGAAGTCATCGATGGGGGACATGATGCGCCCCTTGTTCTGGTGATAGGCCTTGTCATGCATCATGGCGATGGCTTTTTGCTGGTTGGCAACCGGATCGCCATCGGTCTGCTGCACCAGCTTGAAGGCGGCGACCTCGGTGTTGACCAGCGCATCCGAGTTGTTTTTGGCCTCGTTCAGTTTGGCGAGCTCACCGTCGGTGAAACCGGCATCCTTCATCAGGTCGATCAGGCCACGGCGAACATTGCTGTCGGGGCGGGGATTCTGGCCGTTGGCGGCGACAAAGTCCCAGTAGATACGGTTGTAGCCATCCGGTCTCGGCTGTTCGCCGTTGCGAATGGCCAGGATCCGCATGTACTGCTGTTCGTAGGCTGGATCCTTGGTGATGACGTAGGTGCGCCCGAGTCGGGTCAGGTCATCGGAGGATTGGCGCAGTTCGTCGGCCAGCAGGTAGGAGACATATTGTTGTCGATAACTCTCTTCCAGTTGTTTACCAGCCCAGCTGTAGGCGAAAAACACCAGTGACAGCAGGATCAGGGTGATGACGGATAGCAGCAGGTTGAGTTGAAAGGCGGGCTTGTTCTGTTCCATGGTATGGGCGTCCTTTCCCTATGGCTGAGTGTCGTATGGAGCATCGCCAAGTCAATGGCTGGCAAGGCTTTTTGCTCTGAGAGTATAGGAAGGGAAACTCACTGATGAAGGCCGTGGGGACAAATTAAGGGCGGGTCAGGTGAACAAGTGTGGATAAAGATGACCGGGGTCAATTCCCCGGTCATCTGGGGGGCGTGAGTTAATGCGGCCCGATCACCCGATCATAGGATTTCAAGGTCGGTGAGCGGCACGGCGCAGCAGGTGAGGATCTTGCCCTCGGCCCGCTCGGCGGCGGTGATGGCGGGGGCGTCGGGGTGATCCACCTCGCCCGAGATCAGCGTCTGTTTGCAACTGCCGCAGATGCCGGCGCGGCAGCTCCACGGCAGCTCTACACCTTGCTTGTTGGCCTGATCCAGCACTGTGCCCTGATTGTTGCCGGTAAAGGCTTGGGCGCCGATACGCAGTTGCACCGCCTGATGGGGGCGGGCCACCGAGAGAATGGCGCCGCCAAAGCTCTCCTGTCTGATCCGTGCGGCCGGTACGCCGAGGGCTGCAACTTTGGCGGCAGCATCGGCCATAAAGCCGTGGGGGCCACAGATAAAGACCTCTTTTTCGGCCAGCCCTTTGATACGTTGCAGATGCTCATCATTGAGTCGCCCTTGCAGCCCCTGCCAGTGATTGTCCGGCTGGCTCAGGATAATGGTGAGGGTCATCCCTTGCTGCGCCATGGCATGCAGTTCGCTGGCGGCGGGAATGTCCGCTTCGCTGCGGCACAGGTGCATAAAGTGAACCTCTTCCAGCACCCCGCGTAGCGCCAGGGTGCGCGCTATCGCCAGCATGGGGGTGACGCCGGAGCCTGCGGAGAGCAACAGGATGTTGCGCTCGGACCCTAAGTGAAACTCACCAGCGGGGTTGGCGGCCAGCAACCGGTCGCCCACCTGCAACTGCTGGTGCAGCCAGTGGGAGATGCGGCCACCCTCCACCTTTTTGACGCTGATGCTGTAGCGCTCCGGGTGGTCCGGCGTAGAGCTCAGGGTATAGCGCCGCTGGATCCGCTCGTTTTTGATATCGAGGCTGATGGGCAGATGCTGGCCCGGCAGGTAGTCGGGCAGGGGCTCGCCATCGGCCGCCTCGAACCAGAAGGTCTCCAGATCCCGCGCCAGCGGTTCACGGGCCACGCAGACCAGCTCCCGCTTCTTCGGTGCGGCGGCGGGATAGACCACCGGACGGGTGCGCTCCAGCACTTCTATCTCGCTGCCAGCCTCAATCCACCCATCGTTCAGGGCGATCAGGTTCTGGCCGAAGTAGACCTCGCCATCCTCGCCACGGCGGTAGCGGGTGAGGGTGGCCAGCGGCTCTTTGAGGGCGTTGAAGCGATCGGTGCCCGCTTCCACCGTGGTCATGATGCAGCGGCTGCAGGGCTTGACCACTTTAAATTCCACCTCACCGATGCGGATGCGCACCCAGCTGTCCTCCTCGAAGGGCTGGGTATTGCTTGCCACCAGATTGGTGCGGAATTGGCTCATCTGGTGCAGGGCATCGGAGCGCAGATTGAGATCCTCAAGGGAAGCCTGGCTTATCAGCAGCAGCGGATAACCATCGGCAAAGCTGACCCGGGTGCCGGTCTTTTCACGAAAGCGATCCGAGGTTTCACCCAGCCAGAGCAGTTGCACCTTCTCCCCTGCCACCCGGCTTAGCCACCCATCGGCTTTGGGGTCGGTGTGCAGGGCGGTGAAACGGTCGCTCCAGACTCCGGTAGCTTGCGGGGCGCGGCTGAAGTCGGCCTCTTGCAGGGTGAGCGGTTCAAAGCCCGGATAGCGCAGTTGCAAGCCACCTTCGATGGGGGTAGCCACGACCTGTTGCAGCTGGGGATGGGTTCGGGCGGTGATAAAGGTGCCGTCCGGTTTGACCACCATGTAGCGGCGATCCCCTGCCAGTCCCTCTTCGGTCACCCGGGCGCGAGCCAGCGGCATACCTGCAGTCGATTTGATGGGGTAGAGGTGAATGCTGTCTAGCCTGGGCATCTTCATATCCTTGTGACGCGGCGCGATCGCCTGGAAAAAGGGGAACATAACGGTTCCCCGGCGATCCGGCAATCCTTTCAAGGGGGCGGTCTATAGTTGGGAAAACAGAACAAGAGGGCATAGGGATGAAAATAAGCTGGTTGCTGGCGGGTAGCCTTTTTTGCCACGGGCTCTGGGCGCAGGAGCTGACCCTGACCACGGGAGAGTATCCCCCTTACTGCTCCGAGACGCTGAAATATCAGGGGCTTATCCCTCATGTGGTGAGCGAGGCATTCAAGAGTGAAGGGGTGAGCGTCAAGTTCCAGTTTCTTCCCTGGAAGCGGGCCTTTCGCTTGTCGGAGGAGGGGGTGGTGGATGGCACTGTCCACTGGTATGAGTCGAGCGAGCGGCGCAAAACCCATCTCTACAGCGATCCCATCCTGAGCGAAACCTACGTCTGGTTCTATCTCAAGTCAGCTCCGCTGGAATGGCGTGGCTATCAGGATCTGGCGGATCGCAAGCTGGCTGCGGTCAGTGGCTATACCTACAATGCAGATTTTTTTGCAGCCATCGCGCAGGTGCCGCTGCAGGTGCAGTTTGTCACCCGACTGCGCCAGAGTTTCGATCTGCTGCTCTCCGGCCGCGCCGACCTGACGCTGGAGAACATAGATGTCGGCTACTACTCCCTGCGTCAGTTCTACCCGGCCAGCACGGTCGATCTCTTTGCAACCCATTCAAAACCCGTGATGAAAGTTGAAGGCCACCTGCTGATCAGCCGCAAGCGCGCCAACGCTGACGAGCTGATCAAAACCTTCAATCGGGGGCTCGCCAAACTGAAAGCCAGCGGTCAGCTGGAGAAGATGTTACTTGAGTCACGTTCTGGTCTCTATGAACCATAAAGTGCAACATTTTTTGATCCTGATTCGCTAATCAGTACAAAAAAGCGGCCATTATCGACCCAGTTCCCAGTTTCTAACGCTTTCGCTTCTTCCCCATCCGGCCACCGTCCGCTTCGGCTACACGGTATCAAGCGCCATCGGGTGGGGCCTGTCACACAAAAAGAAGAAAGCAATGTATGAGCAAACAACTGGACATGACCCCATTGCCGGATCTCTCCCTGAAAACGGGAACAGGCCCGGTGCGTACCCGGCTACCCGTCTGGCGGCCGGCCCTGCCACCCTGCAATCACGCCTGCCCGGCCGGAGAAAATATCCAAGCCTGGCTCTCTTTGGCGCAGGCCGGCCGTTTTGAGGCGGCCTGGCAGACCCTGATCGAAGAGAACCCCTTGCCCGCCATCCATGGCCGGGTCTGCTATCACCCCTGCGAGAGCGCCTGCAACCGCGGGCAGGTGGATGAATCCGTCTCTATCCACGCCATCGAGCGTTTCCTCGGCGACGAAGCGCTAGCCCGTGGTTGGCAGCCTGCGCCACCCGCGCCCGCCAGCGGCAAGAAGGTGCTGGTGATCGGTGCCGGCCCCTCCGGTCTCTCCTGCGCCTGGCACCTCAACCGGCTCGGTCATCAGGTGGAGATCCGCGAAGCGGGGCCACTGGCGGGCGGCATGCTGCGCTTCGGTATTCCCGCTTACCGTCTGCCTCGCGATGTGCTGGAGCGGGAGGTAGCCCGTATCGTGGCGGCCGGAGTGACGCTGACCCTCAACCACAAGGTAGAGGATGTGCTGCGCGAGCGCGACGAGGGGGGCTTTGATGCCGTCTTTATGGCCATCGGCGCCCATCTGGCCAAGCGGGTCGATATTCCGGCTCGGGAAGCGGGCAAGATCCTCGATGCGGTGAGTTTCCTCGAACAGGCCAGTCTGGCCGAAGAACAGGGCTTGCCGCCCCCTAAACTGGGACGGCGGGTAGCGATTTATGGGGGTGGCAATACCGCCATGGATGCGGCCCGTACCGCCCGCCGTTTGGGCGTTGAAGAGGCAATGATCATCTACCGTCGTGACCGGGATCATATGCCTGCCCACGCCTTTGAAGCCGATGAGGCCGAGGAGGAGGGTATCAAGATCAACTGGCTGCGCAGCATCCGCCAGCTCGACAACACCAATATCGAGGTGGAGGTGATGGCGCTGGATGCCGAGGGCAAGCCGGTGCCCACCGGCAAGTTTGAAACCCTCGAAGCGGACTCCCTTATTCTGGCGCTCGGTCAGGAGGTCGATCTCTCGGTGCTGGAGAGCATTCCCGGCGTGCGGGTCAACAAGGAGGGAGTGGTGCAGGTGGCGGGTAACCTGATGACGGATGTGCCGGGTCTGTTTGCGGGTGGCGACATGGTGCCCTCCGAGCGCACCGTTACCATCGCCACCGGCCATGGCAAGAAGGCGGCGCGCCATATGGATGCCTGGCTGCGCGGTCGCCACTACCACAAACCGCTCTCCTACCCGCTGGTGGGGCCGGAGCAGTTGCAGCTCTGGTTCCAGACCCACGCCCCGGCCAGCAGTCAGCCGGTCAAACCGGCGTGGGCGCGGGATGATTTTGGCGAGATCATCGGCGGGCTGGATGAGGTGGCCGCCCGCTACGAGGCGGCGCGCTGCTACTCCTGCGGCAACTGCTTCCAGTGCGACGGCTGCTACGGTAGTTGCCCCGAGCAGGCCATCGCCAAGCTGGGGCCGGGCAAGGGCTATCAGGTGGATGCCGAGCGCTGCACCGGCTGCGGTGCCTGTCACGACCAGTGTCCCTGCCACGCCATCGAGCTGCGCCAACCGGAGGAGTCCCAATGAAACATGAATTGATCATGGTCGACGGCAACGAAGCCGCGGCCCGGGTGGCCTACCAGCTGAGCGAAGTGTGTGCCATCTACCCCATTACCCCGAGCTCGACCATGGCCGAACTGGCCGATGCCTGGGCGGCGGAGGGACAGACCAACCTGTGGGGCAACATCCCCACAGTGGTGGAGATGCAGAGTGAAGGGGGGGCGGCCGGTACGGTACACGGCGCCCTGCAGGCGGGGGCGCTGGCCACCACCTTCACCGCCAGTCAGGGGCTGATGCTGATGCTGCCAAACATGTACAAGATCGCCGGTGAATTGACCTCGGCGGTGTTCCATGTGGCGGCCCGTTCGCTGGCGGCGCAGGGGCTGTCGATTTTTGGCGACCATCAGGATGTGATGGCGGCGCGCAGCACCGGCTTTGCCATGCTTGCCTCCGGCTCGGTGCAGGAGGCGCAGGACCTGGCCTTGGTCGCCCACAGCGTCACCCTGCAGTGCCGGGTGCCCTTTATCCACTTCTTCGACGGGTTCCGTACTTCCCACGAGGTGAACAAGATCACCGCCCTGCATCGGGATGAAATTCGGGCCCATATCGACAACGACTGGGTACGCGCCCACCGTGCACGGGCCCTCAACCCGGATCATCCTGTGATGCGTGGCACCGCCCAGAACCCGGATACCTACTTCCAATCCCGCGAGAGCGTCAACCCCTTCTACGAAGCGGTACCGGCGCGGGTGCAGCAGTGCATGGACAGCCTCGGCGAGCTGACCGGCCGCCACTACCGGTTGGTTGAGTACCACGGCGCGCCCGATGCCACCGACGTCATCGTGCTGATGGGCTCGGGGGCGGCTACCGCCCGCACTACCGTGGATTGGCTCAACCAACAGGATCGCAAGACCGGGGTCTTGGTTGTGCGCCTCTATCGCCCCTTCCCGGTACAGGCGCTGCTGGATGCCCTGCCCGAGAGCGTGCAGCGCATGGCGGTGCTGGATCGCACCAAGGAGCCGGGGGCGGGCGGTGAGCCGCTGCTGCTGGATGTGCAGAGCGCGCTGATCGATGGCTTGCAGCGCGGTCTTATCAAGCGGCTGCCTTGGCTCAGTGGCGGTCGCTACGGCCTCTCCTCCAAGGAGTTCACCCCCGCCATGTGCGCGGCGGTATTCGAGGAGCTGGCCTCCGATGCGCCGCGCCCCCGCTTTACCGTGGGGATCGTCGATGATGTGTCGGGCCTCAGTCTGGCATGGCACCCCATAGGCGATCTGGAGCCTGCCAGCCGGGTGCGGGCGCTCTTCTTCGGCCTCGGCGCTGATGGCACAGTCGGTGCCAACAAGAACAGCATCAAGATCATCGGCGAGCTGGAGGGGTTCCACGCTCAGGGCTACTTCGTCTACGACTCCAAGAAGTCGGGCTCGCGCACCGTCTCCCACCTGCGCTTTGGCCCCGAGCCCATCGATGCCCCCTGGCTTATCGAGCAGGCGAGCTTTATCGGCTGCCACCAGTGGGGGTTTGTCGAATCGGTGGATCTGCTGGAACATGCCGCCGAAGGGGCGACCCTGCTGCTTAATGCTCCCTATGAGGCGGACAAGGTGTGGGGCCAGCTGCCCGAGCGGCTGCGCGCCCGCATCCGTGCCCTCAATATCCGCCTCTACTGCATCGATGGGGATCGGGTGGCCGAGCGCAACGGCATGGGCAATCGCATCAACACCATCATGCAGACCTGTTTCTTCGCGCTGGCTGGCATCTTGCCGCGGGATGAGGCGATTGCGCTGATCAAGGAGAGCATCGAGAAGAGTTATGCTCGCAAGGGGCCCGAAGTGGTCGAGCGCAACTTCGCGGCGGTGGATGACACTCTGGCTCATCTCCATCAGGTGGCCATCCCGGCCGGTGAGGAGCAGATCAGCGACTATCCGCTACCGCTGGCACCGGGTGGCAGCGAGTTTGTCCAGCGGGTCACCGGCGAGATGCTGGCGGGGCGCGGCGATCTGATCCCCGTCTCCATGCTGCCGGTGGATGGCACTTACCCCACTGCTACCAGCCGCTTCGAGAAGCGGGATATCGCCCGCGAGATCCCGATCTGGCACTCCGATATCTGCATCCAGTGCGGCAACTGCGTCTTTGTCTGCCCCCACGCGGCGCTGCGGGCCAAATTCTACCATCAGGACTGGCTGGCGACCGCCCCCGAGGCGGCGCAGTCGGTGCCCGTCACCGCCAAGGGCTTCCCCGATAGCCGCTACACCTTGCAGCTCTATCCGGAGGATTGCACCGGCTGCGGCCAGTGCGTGCAGGCCTGTCCGGTGCGGGCTGGGGCGGATGAGAGCCATGAAGGCGAGCGCGCCATCACCATGATGGACAAGGCGCCCCATCTGGCTGGCCAGAAACAGGCGCTGCGTTGGTTCGAGAGCCTGCCCTGGCCTGCCCGCGAGCGGGTGGACTTCTCTACGGTGCGCGGTGCCCAGTTCCTCGAACCCCTGTTCGAGTTCTCCGGCGCCTGCGCTGGCTGTGGCGAGACTCCGTATCTCAAGCTGCTGACCCAGCTGTTTGGCGATCGCATGCTGGTGGCCAACGCCACCGGTTGCTCCTCCATCTACGGCGGCAACTTGCCGACTACCCCGTGGGCCAAGAACAGCGAAGGGAAGGGGCCGGCCTGGTCCAACTCCCTGTTCGAGGACAACGCCGAGTTTGGCTTTGGTTTTCGTCTCACCGCCGATCAGCATCACGGTCAGGCGGTGGCGGCCCTTGAGGCGATGAAGGGGGAGCTGGGCCCAGAGCTGGTCGATACCCTGATTAGCGCCCCGCAGCGGCTGGAGTCGGAGATCCGCGCCCAGCGTACCCGGGTGGTGCAAGTGCGCGAGCGGCTGGAAGAGGTGAAATCCGGCAAGGCTCGCGAGCTGCTGTCACTCATCGATCAGCTGGTGCGCCGCTCGGTCTGGATCATCGGCGGCGATGGCTGGGCCTATGACATCGGCTCGGCGGGGCTCGATCATGTGCTCGCCTCCGGGCGCGATGTGAACGTGCTGGTGATGGATACCGAGGTCTACTCCAACACTGGCGGCCAGATGTCGAAATCGACCCCGCTTGGCGCCGTCGCCAAGTTCGCGGCGGGAGGCAAGACGCTGGCCAAGAAGGATGTGGCGCTGCAAGCCATCTCCTACGGCAACGTATATGTTGCCCGCATCGCCTTTGGTGCCAACCCGCAGCAGGCGCTGCAAGCCTTGCGTGAGGCTGAGGCCTACCCGGGCCCGTCGCTTATCATCGCCTACAGCCACTGTATCGCCCACGGCATCGATATGGAGTTTGGCCTGACCCAGCAAAAACGGGCCGTCGCCTCCGGTCACTGGCCGCTGATGCGTTACAACCCGGTATTGCGCAGTGCGGGGCAGAACCCCTTTAGTCTCGATAGCCTGCGCCCCTCCATTCCCCTCGCTACATACCGCCAAGAGGAGACCCGTTATCGGGTGCTGGCCCAGAGCCATCCGGAGGAGGCCGAACGGCTGATGCAGGTGGCGCAACAAGTGGCGTGGCAGAAGTGGGCCACCTACGAGGAGATGGCCACCCGCGAGGCCAGCCATTTCCATCCGCCGGTGTGAGGATGGAGTGAGTGAAATATAACCAAGCGGGCCAGTGGCCCGCTTTTTGTGTGGAAAGAAAGTGAGTTGTCTGTTGAGTAAAAATATACAATTTTCCGAAAAAGTTTGGTGTTATGTAGAAATTCGTCAGTACTAGCACATTGAGAAAAATGAAAATAATGGATAATCTACGTGCAAATCTAATTAAAGGGAACACGTAAAATGAGCCAGTATATAGAGGGCGTCGAAAAGTTTTATTCGCTATCGAATCAACCGTGGATGAAACAGATGGACAGAATTCAATCTATTCTAAATCCAGCGTGGAGGAAGGAAATTGAACGTATTAATGCTATTCAAAAGTCTATTATTAGTCCAGAAGTTACACTGCTTTCTCAGTCCATAAATAAATACAAAATTAATCTGACTTGGTTGGATGAATTTTCCCAGCTCGGGATACAAAAATACCTGAGGTCTATTGAGCGAAATATCCCAGCATTCAATAATCTTACACACCTCCCTAACGAGTTTATTTTGACATTAAACTTGTTGAAACAACATCGGACCTTGATTCAAAGTGTTGATTTTTATGAGTGTTCAGCCGAATTAGTTGAATATGAAGATGGCTCTGATATTTCCAGTGTATTATCTGAAGTAAACGAAACACTTAGAGAAAGTAGTTTATCTCGACATTCATTATTAGAAGCCCTTCAGAAACTTCCAGGGTTCTTTAAAGTTATTATACTGTTGTTTATAACTGAAATAATTGCACCGATAACTGTTGATATATACATTAAACCTGAGATTGAAGAGTTTCTAAGGAACAATGATGAACCTCGTAGAGTTCAGACTAATGCGATTAAAAAACTTCCTAAAAGTATCGGTGTAGATGTAACACCTCTAAACAGATTTATTAGCGGAGATGAGGTTCGATTGCAGGGCAAGATCGCGAACGTTTTTTAAGCAGGGCACGAGGATTTGACCGACCGAACAGGGTGTGATCTTATACTCTCTTTTACGGGAGTTTCGTCATGAACCATCAAGCGGCATTTACCCAATTCTTCTCCGAACTTGAAGACCCTCGTCAGACAACCAAAATCGCGTACCCCTTCTTCGATGTGGTTTTTCTCACCGTCTGTGCTGCTATTGGTGGAGCTCAAGGTTGGGAAGATATCGAGCTTTTCGGCGAGGCACATCTGGAATGGTTTCAGCGTAATGGATTGTTTCATAACGGATTACCTGTTCACGACACCATAGCCAGGATCATCTCCCGTATTCAACCGGAGCAATTCCAGAACGCCTTCGTCCGCTGGATGCAAGCAACATCAGAACGTACCGATGGTGAGCTGATTGCCATTGACGGCAAGACCTTACGCAGCTCTTACGACCGAGACAGTCGTCAGTCTACCATTCATATGGTCAGTGCCTTTGCCGCTGAGAATCGTCTGGTGCTCGGGCAAGTCAAAACAGATGAGAAATCTAACGAAATCACCGCCATTCCTGAATTACTGGCACTCCTCGATATAAAAGGCTGCCTGGTATCCATCGATGCCATGGGCTGCCAGACTGGAATAGCCTCAACCATAGTCAAGGGCGGTGGCGACTACTTGCTGGCGGTAAAAGGTAACCAGCCCACACTGCATAATGCAGTACGCGCAGCTCTGGCCGAGTCGACCAAGAAGCCGCTGAGTGAAGAAACGCTCAGTGTCGAGAAAGAGCACGGTCGCATCGATGGCCGCGAGTACCATGTGTTACCAGCCGGAGCACTATCAGAGCAATTTCCAGAGTGGAAATCGCTGAAGACTGTCGGTGTCGCAATATCCTATCGAATTGAAAATATGGAAAAATTTTCGATGGAGTATCGCTACTACATCAGCTCGGCTGAACTGACACCAGAGCAGTTTGCTTCAGCGGTACGAGGGCACTGGGCAATTGAAAATAGCCTGCACTGGGTTCTGGATGTCGTGATGAATGAGGATGCCTGCCAGATATATCGAGGTGATGCCCCTCAAATATTGGCCTGTGCACGACACATGGCGCAAAACATGCTGCGAGCCGAAACCAGCCGTAAGGCAAGCTTGCGGAAGAAGCAGCAATTTGCGGGCATGAGCAGCCCATATCTGGAAAAGGTATTGGATTCAGGGCTGGCTGAATTGAAGTCAATTTAACAATATGTTCACGCTCTCGCCCTG